>NZ_QNUD01000052.1:0-50280 GCF_008042405.1 Bacillus sp. SH7-1 | reverse complement strand
ACAGAACCGGAAAAACCAACGAATCCAGAGAAACCAAAGAATCAAGAAAAGCCAGTTCTGAAACAAAATGAAAAGATGGTAGCGAGTAAATAAAGAAAAGCCAACTGATATTGCCAAAAAGGTACTCATAAAAAGAGTACCTTTTTAAGTTGAAAGGGGTCATATGGATGTTTGTTAATAGTGCAAATTTAGTACAAATTTCAAGTCTAGATAAAAGTTTAATGGTGGTAGGTCGAGTGGGAACAGGGAAAACGAGGGAATTGAAGAAAATAGCTTTAAGTTTATCAAAAGTTTTAGTGTTAGATCCACTGAGGGAATACGAAGACGAAGGATTCGGGAAGCAAACAGAGGGTCATGTGACTTTACAACACTTGGATTGTGAATCGAATGAGGGGTATGAGAATTTTAATATTACAGAAGATGTGATAAATATAGCTAAACAATATGAATATGTAATTGTAGATGAAACCAATTATATATGTCAGGAAGATTTTATATACTTTCTTCAACAGATGAAGGATTCCGACATAAAAGTAATAGCAAGTTTTCAACAAAAGCCATCAGATGCCCAAATTACTAAGAAATTTGGGTATATCATATCTTTAGATGTATCGAATGATTTCGATAAGATAACAGAGTATGAAAAATATAATTATGATTCGGGCTTTGGCTTAAAGAAGTAATACGTGTGGCTAGATTGAACAGAGGTGATGCTTTGATATGTATAGTGAAAAGATATCAATCAAATATAAATTAGCTGAAAAAGAAGTACTCATTCCATTGAGTGCTTTTTTGTTTGTTGGAATGTTTTTAATCGCTAATTTTTTATTAAACCTAACTTTAGAGCTGATAGAAACAACATTTAGTGATTTATTACATCCCAAACCATTTCATATGGAGGTAGGATTTCTTTTTCAGATGCCAATTGCAGAACATCCGATTTACTACATGCTTGTTTTCCTTGTAGTGATTGGAACCATTGCAAGAACAGTGTACAAATTGAAATCTTCCTTTAAAAACTTAAATAATCATGAGAAAGGATCTAGTCGTTTTACAACAGTTGAAGAGCTGAAAAAGCAGTACCGAGCTGTACCAGATCGAGAGGAAACATTTAAAGGTGGCGGTGGTGTTGTTATCTCCCGATTAGGTGACAAGGTATTTATTGATGATAGCCCGGTAAACAATTTAATCATTGGTACAACACGCTCTGGTAAAGGAGAAACCTTTGTATTTCCTACAATTGATGTCTATTCTAGAGCGGAACATAAGCCATCTTTAATTTTTAACGATCCAAAGGGGGAATTGTTCAGCGCATCAAAAGAAACGCTGGAAGAACGAGGGTATCACATTGAAGTTTTGAATTTATTAACTCCACTTGATTCTATGAGTTATAACTTATTGCAGCTTGTCAAAGATGCTTATAAAGATGGAGATTATTCAACAGCGCAAGCACTATGTAAAACACTCTCACACACTTTGTATTATAAACCAGGTGTTAAAGATCCTTTTTGGCAAGATTGCGCTATGAGCTTATGTAACGCCATGATTTTAGCCATAACAGATAAATGTATTGCAGAAGGAACAGAAGAAAAAATAACGATGTATGCAGTAGCTAACATGCTATCGGAACTTGGTTCGAAAGAAATAATTATAGATCCAGAGGAACCGCCGAAAAATGCTTTAGATTTATATTTTGAGAATTTGCCATCAGACAGTGTTGCGAAAATGCAATATGCAACTTCTAATTTCTCAAAAGGGCAAGCTAGAGGTGGTATTTTTACACAAACAATGAACGGTTTATCTATTTTTACATTTGATGAAATCGCTAAAATGACAGCAAAAAATAGTGTGGATTTAAAACGTGTAGGTTTTGGAAAAACAATAAAAGGAAAAGTGACACCTAGAAAACGAATAGAAATTGTATTTCCGGATGGCTCAAAGGAGTCTATCAAATCAGATATTACGGGACGTTTTGCATTAGATTTTAAGAAAGTAATAAAAGTTGGGGATACCATTCAATTTAATGAAAAAGGAAATAAGAAAAAGAAAACATCTATTTCTATTATGAAAATAGATGAAAAGACAGGTGATACAGAATTTAAAGTAGTAGAAGAAAATGAAGACATACAAGTAATAACAGTGGACTATTTCGATAAACCAGTCGCTATTTTTATGATTACACCAGACTTTGATTCTTCAAATCATGTGATTGCTTCTATTTTTGTAAGGCAGCTTTATTTTATATTGGCAAAGGGTGCATCCCTCGCTCGTGGAGGGAAATGTCACCGTGAAGTGGTTTTTTGCTTAGATGAGTTTGGAAATATGCCGAGTATTGAAGGAATGGCAAATATTATCACGGTTTGTCTTGGTAGAAATGTTCGCTTTAACCTTGTAATCCAGGCATATGCACAATTGAAAAATAAGTATGGTGAGGATGCAGATACGATTGATGGAAACTGTGGGAATACAATTTACATTCTAACTAACGATCAAGAAACCGCCGAAAAAGTTTCTAAAAAACTAGGGAATCAGACGATTAATCTATCTTCCCGAAGCGGAAAAGGTCTTTCTACTGAAAAAAATAAAACGGAAAGTCTAGATCAACGACCACTGTTAACAGCAAATGAACTTATGAATTTTAAAGAAGGAGAAAGTGCCGTTATTCGTGTCATAAAACGTCAGGATAATAACAGAAAACGGATCAGACCTCGCCCGATTTATAATACGGGAGAAACAGCCTTAAAATACAGATGGGAGTACTTAGAGCAAGAGTTCGATACAGATAAATCTATTTTAGATATAGATATTGATTCCTTACATGTTGATGTGGAACCGAAAGAACTTATTGTAGATTTTTTAGGAGAGAGAAAATCAGAACAAATTGAGAAAAAAACATCAGAACCAGAACAAGTACAAGAACAAGAAGCTTCTTCCCAAATAGAGACACCGCAGCCAGTAGAAGAACCAACAATGATGGGAATTGATGAAGAGATTCCGGAAGAGGCGTTTCAGCAGGAAGATAGCCCGTTTGATTCCCTTTCCATTGAAAATTGGAAGGGAAAAACGGTTAATGAATTTTTTGAATCTGATTTAGCGGTTTTGAAACTGGTTGATAAGTTCTTTTTAGCACAATTAGGTAAATCAATAGATGAAGTTGAAAATCAAGAAATGGGCGAGTTTTACAGTGAATTTCAAATGTTAGCTCATAATGACCACATCGACAAAAGTGTTTATCAAGCAGTCGAAAATAAGATTAATCGAATCTTGCGTGATTTAGAAGAAAAAGAACAAGTAACAAGTTAGAAAGCACTCAAATAATTGAGTGCTTTTTTGATTCCAAACATAAAGGAGGAAGAGGCAATGCGTGTACCGACAATCACAGATAAAATGCAAGTGATTTTAGATAGCTACTCGCCATTTGTGACAGAAGAAAATGAGGTCATTCTTGGTCTAGAAGATGCGGTTCTTTTCCTTTCAGTAGATCGGGAACAAAAAGGGAAATTGATTATTCGTATCGACAGACTAAATGAAAGGGTGAGTTGGACAGCAAAAGAAGTATTGGGACAATAGCAAGCATGAGAGGAGGGTAAATAGTGAAAGATGAAGAGATTTTAAAGGTTTTAGAATCGTTCTCGGATTATCTTCAAGTAGGAGACATCGTGAATTATGTATTGCGTTGGCTAGGATGGTTCTTAATTGTAGGTTTATCTTTAGTTGTAGATGCTTTAGAAGGTGTGACAGATGCCATACTGGGGATCAAAGGATTCTTTAATTCACCGGAAATACAAAATTTTGTTGATATGTTATATCCATTGTTTGTCGTTCTTTTAGCCATTTCGTTTTTATATATTGGCTACATGTTTATTATGAACAAACAAATGAATCGTTCTCAAATTATCATCAATATTTTCATAACATTGAGTGTACTTTGTTTATTAAGTACTGGTATGACAAAGGTCGATAAGTTCACCGATGATGCCATAGCGGTTGTGAAATCTGAACAAAAGGGTTCTTTAAGTGATGAAATTATTAAGAAGAATATAACGGATGTTGCAGTAATAGATCAAAATGGATGGAAAAAGAATGAGGATATGAATCCGAAAAACAATATTCCTGAAAAAAATATTAGACAGATAGATATTACTGAAAAAATAGATAAAGATTTTGCGTTCACAAAGGATAAAAATTTATCGGATGATGGTCAGAAAATTTTGCAGAATAAAAGAGTAATGGATGCTTTAGGAGTCGCATCTTTAGCCGAATTAAAAGATGGATGGTTTGATTTCTTTCCAGAAAAGTATTATCGCTGGCATTGGAATTTCTGGAATATATTCTTTACTTTACTGATAACAGGATTAACTTTGTTGTTAGTAAGTATTAAGTTAGCTAGATTATTTTATGAATTGTCTTTTAACTACTTGTTAGCAAATATATTAGCACCAGCCGATGTTGCGAATGGTCAAAAGTTAAAAGCTGTATTATCTAATATCCTCAATATATTTATAGCAACGATTATGATATTCCTATCTTTAAAGTTATACCTAATAGGAACAGCTTTTCTCCATGACAAATTAAATGGTGTACCGTATCTGATTGCATTAGCCGCATTTAGTATGGCTGTTCTAGATGGTCCAGCAGCCGTAGAAAGGTTATTCGGTATAGATATTGGATTAAAGAGCAGTTGGGGTATGTTAGTAGGTGGTTTCGCACTTGGTAAAGGAATTGGCAGTCTTGCAAATTCAAAACCTATGAAGAGTCTCGGAAATATGATTGGAAAAGGAGCGAAAGGTGCAGCAGAAGGAACGGGTGTTGCAGCAGCTAAAACAGCAAGTGTGGCAGCGATGGCAACAGGTGGCGTGGCAGGGCTTATAAGCGGTTTGAAAAAAGGGAATGGGTCTGAAAATAAAGAGTCCTTGCAAGATCAAATGAAAAAAGCGGATCAGAAAAAAGTAAATGGTAATGATTTAGCAAAAAATGAAAAAGAAAAAGGTAACTTAAATAAGGAAGAAGATAAAAAGAATGGTGGTATGCCATCTATTCAAGAAGACATGAAAAAAGAAGGGAATGAAAATCTAGGGGTAGCAAATGGTCAAGAATCGGGAACAGCTAGTCTTCAAGATGAAATGAAAGAAGCTGGAAAATCAAATGGAGCGATTGAAGGAAGTCAAACACCGGGAACAGTAAGACAAGGAGCAAGTGAAGGAAGTCAAACACCGGGAACAGTAAGACAAGGAGCGATTGAAGGAGGTCAAACACCAGGAACAGTAAGACAAGGAGCAAATGAAGGAAGTCAAACACCAGGAACAGTAAGACAAGGAGCAAATGAAGGAAGTCAAACACGAGGAATAGTAAGGCAGGGAACAAGTGAAGGAGGTCAAACACCAGGAATAGTAAGGCAGGGAACAAGTGAAGGAAGCCAAACATCAAGCCTGGCACCAGTAGAAACACCAAGATCAGTACCAAGTGGAGGAAGCCCGGCACTAGTGGAAGCATCAAGATCAGTACCAAGTGGAGGAAGCCTGGCACCAGTGGAAGCACCAAGGTCAGTACCAAGTGGAAGTAGCCCGGCATCAGTGGAAACACCAAGATCAGTACCAAGTGGAAGTAGCCCGGCATCAGCCGACATCGTAACGGTGACACATAGTAGCCCAATTATTCCTTATGAAAGTGATAAAGAAGTGGCAGCAAGTAGAGGTCAAGAAACACGGACATTAGGACAATATACAACCGAAAAAGTTAAAAATACGACATCATCGGTGAAACAAAAGGTAAGAGGTGTACAAGAACGAATTAATACTTCTGAAACGGTACAAAATACAAAGCGTTTTTATCAAATGGGTCAAAATACGGGTAAAAGTTGGAGAGATATTGTGAACAAAAATAAAAAGAATACGGATAAAAAATAAGCGTAATCGTACGCTTATTTTTTATTGTCGAAAAGGAGGGAATCCCGATGAGAAGCTATCGGATTCCGAAGGAAATCAGTACAGAATTACGGATTAATAAAGTGCTTTATTTAATAGATTTCTTTTTATTAATTGGTTTATTAGTTGTAACGATGATTCTTAGGAACTTCGTACATGAGTCCTTTCAGTTACCATTTATTCTTTTCATGGTAGCTATTGCAATTATCATGATTTGGCGACCAAGTACGAATCCACAAAAACGAATGTATGAAGTATTGATTATTACATTGCTAAGAAGGAAAGGTGCATATTGCGCCATTGATAACGATCAATAAGGGAGGGATCACATATGGCGTTATTCAGTGAAAAAAATGTAGAGAAAGAAGAGCCAAAACAACTAGAAAGACCAAAGAAAAATGCATTTCGATTTAACGAAAAGAATGTAAAAGAATCACTTTCTGAACCAAAAGAAATTGTGAAGGTGGTACCCAACAAAAAGAAAGAAGATAAACCAAAGGTAGAACCACAAGTAAAAAAACAGGAGAAAGAAAAGGCAAAGAAAGACGCTTCGAAAAAGAAAAATCCAAAACTTTTAGGTTTTTTATCTAGAAAAAAGAAAGAAGCACCACCAAAGGTAAAGAAAAGTATTGCGGAAATTATGCAAATTGTAGACATAACAGAGGATGGCATATTTGAACTGAAAAATGAGGAGTTTTTAGAAATTCTTCAAGTCGAAGGTGATGATATGTTCTCTAAGAATAGCGATGAACAAGCATTTGTTATCTTCTCACATGCGTATTTTTATCAAGCCTACAAACAGTCCATTAAACTCGTTTTTTTAAACTTCCCATGTCAAACAACCGAACAACAACGATATATTGAGAAGAAAATTAAAGGATGTACCAGTCCTTTGTATGAACGAATTTTAAATCAAAAGTTAAAAGAACTTCAGTTTTTAGAATGGGGCAGAACCAATCGTGAAGCCTTCTTATTTATTTATGGAGAAACGGAATTAATCGTAAAAGAACGTGTAGATGCAGCAAAGCGATACATCAAACGCTCTACGGAACTATTAGAGGTGGATGAAGAGAAAAAGTTAGAGCTTATGTTTAAATTGTTTAATCAAAATGCAAAATTAGGAACGAAAAATATATGGTAGTAAGGGGGCAACAATATGTTTGCGTTCAAAAGTAAAAAATCCAAAAAGGAAAAACAAGAAGAACTAAAAAAGAAGAAAGGTTACAACCCTTATTTAGTGGCTAGAGTTCAGCCACAAGGGGGAATTAGTTTTAAAGAAAGTTATTTTCAAACAGGTGATGGATTAGGTACTTGTATTCATGTCTATGATTATCCAACAGAAGTAAATGATTTTTGGTTAGAGCAAATTATGAATATGCCGAATGTGATTACGACTTTAGATGTCATGAGTGATGATCGAAAAGAGGTCGTTGAATCGATTAATAAATCCATGAGTGAACAAAGTGTTCGGCATGATACAGCGAAGGATAATATAGATCGGATCGATGCGAAAAATGAATTTTTAGAGCTGGAAGCTCTCTATACGGATTTGAAACAAGGTGAGGTCATGAAACGTATTCACATTCGTATTTATGTTTCCGCTAGAACAATAGCTGAGCTAGAAAAACAAGTAAAAGAGATTATGGAAACATTAGAATCTTATAACTTTCGAGGAGCTGTCTTTTTAAATGAACAAGAGTATGAATGGGATGCACTCGTAACGAGCTTTGATACACAAAAAAATTATGTGAACCGAAGAAAAGGGAAAGAAATTCCGGCAGTTAGTTTGGCTGGTGGGTGTCCGTTTCATTATTCCTATTTGCACGATCCATACGGTACGTATTATGGAACAACGAAAACAAAAGGAAATGTTATTTTTGATATCTTCCATAAAGACAATCAAAGAAAGAGTTATAACGGTGTAATGATTGGGAAGTCTGGTGCGGGGAAATCAACATTATTAAAAAAGAAAAGTGTGGATTATGCAAGTAAGGGTCATTTTGTTCGGATATTTGATGTGGTAGAAGAGTTTACAGATACGATAGAAGAGCTAGGTGGAAAGACAATTGCGTTAGATGGATCACAAGGTCAGATTAACCCACTTCAAGTATATAAGACAGCAGAAAGTGAGGAAGTTAGTTTTACCCAGCATTTATCTAAACTAACAATTATTTATCGATTCATTGCGCCAGAAGCAAAAGATGATGAAATTAAAGAATATGAAAATTTGCTTCGTAAATTATATATTCGTATGGGATTATGGAATGACGAAAAAGGAGTGAAAAATGAAATTACAACAAGAAAATCAAAAGAATATCCGATTTTCTCTGACTTTTTAATGTTTGTTCGTAAAGAATTATATCAAGATGTGGCAGCTAAGAAACATCATGATAATTTAGGAGACAGTAGAATTCACCGTTTAGAATTAATTGAATTAAATCTTACGAATTTAGTAGAAGCATATGCAGAATTATTTGATGGGCATACTACCATTGAAGATTTCAAAAAAGAACAAGTTGTATCTTTTTCCTTACGGAATATATCCAGTTTTAAACCAGAGGTATTCCAGGCACAGATCTTTAATGTGTTAAATCTCCTTTGGAATGAAATGATTTCAAATGGTGCGCCTCAATTAAAAGCCTTTAACAAAAAGCAACTTGCATTTGAAGATGTAATTCGTTATTTCATTATTATTGACGAGGCGCATCATATCATAAACACGAAAAAAGAAAGCGCCCATGCACTACAATTTTTAACAAAACTTAGTCGTGAGGATCGAAAATACTTTGCAGGTCTTTTATATGCAAGTCATACAATTCGAGATTTTGTACCGGAAGGATCTTCACAAGAAATGATTGATGAAATTAAAAAGCTCTTTGAACTTACACAGTACAAATTTATTATGCAGCAAGATAATAACAGTTTAGATATGTTACGAAAAGTATTTGCAGGACAGTTGAGTGAAAGTGAGATTGCAGCGATTCCACATTTGCCAACAGGGGATGTCATTATAAGTATTGGGGCTGTAAAAAACATTCATTTTCATGTAGAAGTAACGGACGAAGAATTGATGTTATTCGGGGGAGGTGCTTAATACCATGCATCTAGTTTTAAAAATCATACCAAAGAAATGGCTCATCACTTTAGCGTTAATTGTGATGGGTCTTTTTTCTTTTCTTTTACTTGGAGTTGTAAGTATTTTTATTGCAGCAATGGGAAATGATAGTGGAACAAACACAGGTGATATTACCTATACAGGTGAAGGGCAAGTCATGAATGTTTCGCCCGAAGTTTTGAAATGGGAACCAACTATTCGGAAATATGCGAAAGAGTTTGGTGTGGAACCGTTTGTTGCTTTAATGCTTGCTCAAATGATGCAGGAAAGCGGAGGGCGTGGTAGCGATCCGATGCAGAGTTCTGAGGGTGCATTTAATACGAAATATTGTAAAAAACCTAATTGTATTACAGATCCAGATTACAGTATCTGGGCTGGCGTACAGGAGTTTAAACATGCGATAGAAAGAGCTGGTGTAACAAGTCCTGGTGACATGGATCATATCAAAACAGCCCTACAGGCGTACAATTTCGGAACAGGATTTTTTGATTTTATTAACTCCAATGGGGGCAAATATACAAAGGAATTAGCCATAAAATTCTCACAGGAGCAATACAAAAAAGTAGCACACACAGGAATGTATCATTGCCTTAGACCCGAAGCTGTTCCGTTTCAAGCGTGTTATGGGGATATCTTGTACGTTGATGCGGTTTTGAAATATTATCAGCCGGGTTCTGTTGTTTCTGGTGGTGGAGGCAATTCTGGAAGCGGAGGAAGTAGTGGTGTAAAAGTTGTTGATGTTGGTCGTCCATTGATAGGAAAAAGTACTTATGTTTTAGGTGGAGGACGAAAGCAAAGCGAGATTGATAGGAATATATTTGATTGCTCTAGTTTTGTACATTGGGCATTTAAGCAAGTAGGAAGAGAGTTAGGACCTGTAACGGATGTTAATACAGAATCACTGAACAAAATTGGTCAAAAGATATCGCCAAATGATATGAAACCTGGTGACGTAATATTCTTTGATACTTATAAAAAAGATGGGCACGTTGGTTTTGTTGTAGATAAGGATCATTTCATTGGTTGTCAAACAAATAAAGGAGTATCTATCGAAGATCTAAACAATCCGTATTGGAAAAAAGTGTTTACTGGTCATGTAAGAAGGTTCTAAAAACCGAAAGAATAGGAGACTAAAAGAATGAAAGATAAACGAAAATCTTTGTTTATTGTGTTTGTCATTTTAGTTGTAGGTGTAACAGCTTTTAATATCTATTTGAGCAAAAAATCAATGAGTGATGGTAAAGAAAAGCAGTTAAAACTTTCAAATGAATTACTAACAAAGCAAAATGAAAACTTAAAAAAACGACTGGATAAGGTGCTTCCTTCCGCACAAGAACAACAGAGAAGGGCGTATTTATCGACAGCCGAAACGTTTATACAATTATCATTTCACAGAGAAAAAGAAGGGTACAGTGAGCGAAAAGAAAAGGCAAAATCCATTATGAGTGAAGAACTTTTACAACAATTCTATCCAACAGATAAATACGAATTAGGAGATACGTATAAAACAAAACCAATAGAAATGAAGTTTTATTTACAAGAAAATGAACCAGATAAAGAGGAGGTAAATGTACTAGCCGAATTTATAAATGTCACAACAGATTCAACGCAAAACCGAGAAGAAAAAGTAAACAATGTGTTACGAATCATCATGAAAAAAGAAAATGAAACATGGCGAGTTACAAGTGTAGAAGAGTTAAATATGAAAGTTTTATAACGAAAAAGGTGGGGTGAGAGTGTGATAGGAGCGATTGGTAAGAAGAGTGAAAGAATCAATCTAAGAAAAAATAAGTCGTGGATATACTTAACAATTATCAGCTTTCTATTTTTGGGTTTTTTCGCTTTCTTGACATCAAAAATTTACATGCCAAATGATGAAAAACTATTCCATACAGAGACAAATAAATTAATTAAGTTGTCGGGTATGGGGAAATTGATTGTAGAGAAAAGGGAATACAATCCACATAAAAACTTTATACAAATTTACTTTCGATTAGAAGGATATGAGGAAACAGGATATACATTTAAAGCACAGCAAAAAGCAAATCCAGGTGTTCAATTACCTGTCAAAGTATTGTATGAGGAGAACGGAAAATACGTAATAGAAGTAAAAGACTTATCTCCGAATTGGGGAGCGTTAGCCTTCGATATTTACAATGAAAATGGTGAAAAAGAACAAATGGATATTCGTAAATTCACACAAGATGTGAACGAATATGAAGAAGAAAATGCAGCCACAAAAAGTCCGAATAAATTAGTTCAGACGATTTTTACCGATCAAAGAAAAACAAAAGCAAATGACGAATTGATAGCTGAAGATAAAAAAACATATGAGCTAGATTTTATAGAAAGAGACAAAAAGGATATCGAAACAAAGATAAAAAAATATGGGAAAGCAATCAAACTGGAAGAAGAAAATGCGAAGACAGTTTATGAAAAAGTAAAAGAATTACAAGATGAAATGAAGTACCAAACTGAAGCAGAAAAAACGGAAACACAATCAAAAATAGCATCCTTAGAATCTAAAATAAAATCATCAGAAAAGAATGTGGAATTGTTTAAAGGGGAACAAAAAATTGCACGAGAGAAAATCAAAAAGTTAGAGCAAAAGGCACAAGAAATTAATAAAAAGTGAAAAAAGTCATGTCGTCAGTGAGTACTCACCAGTTAAATTTGAGTACTCATTGAGTGCTCATCTGTTGGTTTTTGTATCGTCAGTGAGTACTCAACAGTTTAATTTATGTCATCAGTGAGTACTCACCTTGCAGGTTTTCTTGTTCCCATCGTTTTGCTAGGCTCCGCCTAGCTTCACACCTTAGGTGGGAACAAAAACCCCTTATGCTCTTCTCACTATTTTTTGATCTCTACCCAGAATTGCAGAAAGGAGAGGGAAAAGTGGAAATTAGAATAAGAGAAGTAGATCCAATTGCCATAAAGAAAATAGATGAAATGGCAAAGAGAAAGGGAATATCTCGGCAAAAATTTTTGAAAGCCCAAATTGAAATGCTGGCATTTTTTCAGCAACAAAATAAAAGGGAAATGGAATTAGAAAATCTCATTGAAAAGAATATCCATATGATGAGTGATTGTTATAGCGCAATGGAAAAAATGAATGAGTTTATTCAAATGATGATGCAGGATGTTGAAAATGAATAATGCCGTTCCTGTTCAGTCTTCCGTCACACCAGGTGTTGTTTTAAAAACAAAATTTGTGTTGCCAAGTTCGGATGCTTTTCAGAACTATATTGATTATGTAGATCGTGAGGAAGCGAAAAGTGAAGTGAAGCTGAATCCGAAAATGTTCGAAACGTATCAAGACTATATGGGGAATTCAGAAAAGACCTCGGCACTATTTACGGAACACGCAAATCGTTTAACAGAAAGTGAAAAAAAGTCCTTAAAGGAAATGTTTAAAACCGCTCATGAGAATGGAAGTATCATGTGGCAAGATGTCATTTCTTTTCATAATCCCTGGTTAGAAAAACAAGGGATTTATGATGAGAAAACAAAAACGTTGGATGAAAAAAAGTTAATGGATGTAACACGGCTTGCGATGAAGGAAATGCAAAAAAGAGAGGGGATGGAAAAAAGCTCTATCTGGTCGGCAGCCATTCATTTTAATACGGATAATATTCATATTCATGTGGCAACTGTTGAGCCATTTCCAACGAGAGAACGTGGTAAAAGAAAACCAAAAACGTTAGATGCGATGAAGGGAAAAGTCGTAAACAATTTGTTAGATCGTAAGCAGGAACAAAAACAAATTAATGATCTGATTCGAAACAATATGGTGGGAAGGAAAAAAGAGGATTCCGTTTTTGATTGGCGCAATCAACATCTTAAGCCGTTATTTTTACAAATCTATAAACAGCTACCAAGTGACAAAAGACAGTGGCAATATAGCTACAATACGATGCAACCATTAAAGCCGGAAATTGACAAATTAAGCAGTCGATATATTCAACATCATCATAAAAAAGATTACGATCAGTTTCTCCAAAAGCTAGATAAAGAAGTGCAAGTTTTTAAAGAAGCATATGGGGAAGGAAAGTATGATAAGAAGCAATATGAAAATTACAAGACGAATAAAATAAATGACTTGTATAAAAGAATGGGGAATGCCTTTTTACAAGAAATGAAGGCATATGATAAGGAACAAAAGAGAATCCATCACATGAAGAAATCAAAGCCATTTCAAAAATTTCAACAGAATGTTTCTATTCAGTATTCTATGAGAAAAGTGGAACGTGCTTTTAAAAGTGAATATGAAAGCTGGAAGAACCAAAAGTATTATGAGCGTATGCAAAAAGAAAGTGCATACCAAAATGAGAGGGGTTATTAAATGAGTACAATTAGAAGACAGGTAACGATGGATCAAGAGACAGAGGATTATATAAAGGATTACATGGAGGAACACGGAATTCGATACACAGGGGAAGCAATGGGAAGAATTTGCAAGGAGCATGAAGCGGCAAAAAATACAGAATGGTCGTTAAATTATATAACAGAAGTGGTATCAAAAAACTTACATGATGTGTTAAAAAGTGAGCTAACAAAAATTCGTCTTGGTGCAAATAGTGCGGATAGAAATACACAAGTTTTAATCGAATTAATGAATGGATACTTTTTTGCTAATGACCTGGATTTAGAAAGCATTATTACAACGGATAAAATAGAAGTCGGTGGCGTGAAAGTTGCAAAAGAAGTCGTAGCGGAACGAATTAGTCATGCAAGACAAAAACGTATAGATCATGAGGCATCAAAGAACAATGTAACGTAAGCTACATTGTTTCTTTTTATAAAAAAACAGGAGGTTATTAGGATGTTATTATTTCATGAAGATATGGCATTAGGAGTCATTAAAGAAATTGGAGAAGATGAACTTGTTTTACTTGTAAAAGATGAAGAACTAACAATCAAAATTACAAGAGAACAAGTGAGAGAACTGGCAGTCCTTGTTATGAATCAAGAAAATATGTTAGTTCCGGTTAATGTAAAAACTCACGAACTTTTCTTTGATACAGCTGAGAGATGGAATGAAGAAGAAATGGAGGAATTGCAAAAAGCGAGTGAAAGAGTAGGAGAAGATCATGAGTAAAAATTATAAGAGAAAGTATCAAACGAAATCACCAGAAGAAAAGAAAGAAGCGGTGCAAGCTTTAACAAAAAAGATGGAAAAAAGCGTAGAAGGTTATTTTCGTACACCGGGAGATTTAAAAGAGTACTTAACGTTTATGGCAAAGTTTTATCACTATTCACCATCTAATATTTCATTAATACAGAGTCAATTCCAGGGAGCCAATGCAGTTGGTTCCTTTTCTTTTTGGAAAGAAAAAGGATTTCCGGTTAAGAAGGGTGAGAAAGGAATTAAAATTCTTGTTCCAAACCGAACTGTAGCAAAATTCAAAGACAAAGAAGGCACTTGGAAAACAGTAACTAAAGCAAGTGAGCAAGAGAAAAAACAAATTGAATCTAAAAGCGTAGAAGTAATACCTGGTCGCTTATATTTTGCTGTGGGCCATGTGTTCGATGTGTCGCAAACAAACGCAAAAGCGGAAGATCTACCTCGTATTTTTCCGAATCGTTGGCTAGAAGGGAGCGTTACAGATTACCAGAGTTTGTATAAAGGAATGGAAGCCATTGCGGAAAAAAACGGTGTGAAAATCATTGCACCAAAATCAGAACTGGGTGTCGCAAAAGGTGTGAGCTATCCCCTAACAAAAGAGGTTGCCTTGAACCCTAGAAACAGTGAATTACAAAATGTAAAAACACTTCTTCACGAATTGGCGCATGCCAAACTTCATACCGCAGAGACACTTATGAATTACACAGCACCAGAAAAAGAGTTTCAAGCAGAGATGACCGCTTACGCCGTTTCTTCTTATTTTGGAATTGATACAAGCGAATATTCGTTAGGATATTTAGCGAGCTGGACACAAGGAAAAGAAATGAAAGATAAAACCAAGTTGTTGAAAGAAGTACATGAAACTTCAATTGAGTTTATTGAAACAATTGAAAACACACTAGAAAAGGAAAAAGAACAAATAAATGAAAAAGAGGTGGAAAATATGGCAAATCAAAATGAAAAACAGGACGAAAAAAATATTTTGTTGGTTGAATTTATGAGTTTAAGTAACACGACACAAGAACTTGTTTCCGTTACAGAGTTAAGGGAACAAACGGATATAAACAGAGCGTTTGAGCCGGTAGAAGGCGCAGAAAAATTGAGTGATAAAGAATTTATTGATGCATTTAACGAAGCGAATCAAGAAAAGTATGCAGCACTAAATCAAAATGAAATAAATCGTCCAACTATGTTAGTTCAGTGGAGCGAAAACGAAAATTTTAAGGGTAGTCAGTTGATTCCATTTGGAGAGGCCAATGAAAAAATGGTAGAAGTCATTAAAAATATTGAAAAAGCAAAAGAGGAAGCAAGAGAAAGGGATGAATACGTACCATATGATAAAACTCGTTATCATATTGCCATTCCAAAAGAAGTAGATAGAGATTTTGGGAGAATGGAGCTTGTGAGTATGGATCGTTTGGATATGGGGGATGGGGACTACAAGACACCGTATGAACAAGTATTAAACGAGAAAAGGTATTTATCGGATGAAGTAAAACAAGCGTTACGAGATGAAGTGATGAATTATAGAAATAACAAAGAAATACCGATGGAAAAAGCACAAGAAAATACATTAGAAAAACTGAAAGAGACACCCAATCACTTAGTTACAATTGAAGTATTAGCAAACGGTATACAAGATGAAGAACTGGCAAGAATCCACATGATGGATGCAGTTACGAAAGATATCAATTATTTGTCTGTATGGAATCAAGATAAAACAGATCGGGACGATTTATACGTTTCCCTAATGGAAAAGAACGGGAAACGAGAAAATGTCTATTTAGATAACATTTTGAAACCAGATCTATATGAAAAGGTTCAGAGTTCTATCTTTGATGGAAGAGGGAATTTGTCATTTGTTGTTTATGAAAAAGATGCAAATATGAGTCTAGATGAAATCGTAAAAGATGAACGATATGGACTCTTAGTTGATAAAGCGGAGGGACAAAAAGATTACTCATTTAATGAAAAAGAAGTGGAATTATATAAAGAAATGAAGGCAGATGGATATGCACCTATTGCTTCTCTAGATAAACAAATTCAGCCTTTAAAAGAAAAGGGGCCAACTACATTAGATAAAGATTTAAGCCGAAAATTCGAAGCGTACAGACGTTCACAATATGAAGAAACACCAGATAATATTGATAGTATTGTCACTCGTGTAAAAGCTGAAGAGCGATATTATACAACAAAGTATGTTTCGATTGATAATGAGTTGGTAAGCCAAGAACACGTAATGAAATTAGAAAATCGGGTGGATGAGAAACTTGGGAAAGAAGGAATAACGGTGAATCAGTCTACAACTTTAAATGAAATGGATGTAGATAAAAGTTTTCAACCATTAAACGGAAAACAAACGAACAACAAGGAAAAAGAAAAGGAGCGAGAGCCTATTGATCCAGGTAATGTAGACCAGTCAAGGATTACAAAGAAATCAAGTAGAAAAAGAGAAACAATGGAAATAGAACGATAAAAAATTGTATAGCAGGAACGCCAGATTAAATCATTTTTTGTTACTCAATTGAGAAAACAGAAAGTGATTTTTTTATATCTAGAAATGAAAGAGGGTAAAAGGAAAAGCCCTCTTTCTCATTTGTAAAACGAAAGGAGAGAATGTCATGAATGTATGGCTGTTTGCGAGCTGTATGTTCCTTGTAGCAGTCTTTTTGAACACATTGTTATTATTCGTTCACAGAATGATGAAAAAGCGAAGAAATAAAAAATGGAAGCGTAAAACTGAAATTGCAGATTAATAGGAGGGACTACGTATGGGAAAAACGTTATTTATTGCTGAAAAGCCAAAGGTAGCTGTTGAATTATTAAAATCACCTAAATTTAGAAACTCACAAAGGTATCCAGGGAGCAAGCCGTATTATGGCTACTATGAAAATGAAAAATACATTATTAGTTGGTGCCGTGGGCATTTATTAGAGCTAAAACATCCGGAAGAAATGGATGAACGATACAAAGAATTCAAATTTGATCATTTGCCAATTATTTTAGAGCCGGAATATAAAGCGAAATCGGATAGTCTTGAACAAATTCAAATATTAGTGAAGCTTTTAAATCGTCCGGATGTAGATCATGTGGTCAACTCCTGTGATGCGGATAGGGAAGGTGAGCTTATCTATCGTGAGATAGTTGAACATGCAGGTGTGGACAAACGAGAATCCCGTCTTTTTATCTCTTCCTATGAGGCCGCAGAATTAGAAGGAGCCTTAAACCGATTAGAACCAGGAACAGACTATGACGGGCTTGCGCAATCCGCTAAAGCAAGGCAATACCTGGATTATATTCTAGGGATTAATGTTACAAGAGGATGTACATCCAAACTAGCAAAAAATCAATTTTTATTGGCTTCTGGTCGTGTTCAAATGTGTATCTTGAATGAAATCCGTCAGAGGGAAATCGCTATCCAAAATTATAAAGAACAAACCTATTATAATTTAAAGCTACTAACGGAAAATGGTTTATCACCAGTAATGAAAACAGAAGATCAACTGATAGATCCATCGCCACTACAAAAGCTTGGAGATAGCTTGAAAGAAACGAATGTAATTGTAACGGAATTTAAAGAGAGTACGAGAAAAAAGAAACCAAAATTATTATATAACTTAACGGATATCTACAAAGATGCTCACGCCAAACTGAAGATAAATGCGGAAACAGCAAAAAAGCATATTCAGAGTTTGTATGAAGAAGGCTTTATCACATATCCTCGTTCTTCATCCAGGCACTTACCTACAGAACAAGTGGAACGAGTGAAAGAAGTAATGGCAGCATTAGAAAAGAGTTCCTATGCAAATCTCGTACAACAAGTAATCCTATCTTCTATTACAAAAAAACACACTACATTTAATGATGAATTAGTCAGTAGTCACTTTGCCATCATCCCAACAACAAAATTATATGTCGGGACCAATCGAGATCCATTAGAAAAACAGTTATATGACTTAATTGTAAAACGATTTATCGGGAACTTTATGAAACCAGCAATCTACCTGGTAAGAGAAGTACATTTTATAGATCAAGAGGGCAACACATACAGTACAAAAGAAAAAATCCTACAAGAGAAAGGGTTTCTAAGTGTGTTTCAAGAGGATATAGAAGAGGGGTCAGTTGAAGCATTCCAGATACCTATTTTACAAGAAGGAGATTCTTTCAGAATCGTTCAGTATGACTTGATTGAGTCTCGAACAAAGAAACCAGCCTTTCATACGGAAAGTTCCATTTTAACCTTTATGGAAACGGCAGGACGTAAATTAGGTGATGAACATTTGAAGGAACTCATGAAAGGGAAACGGATTGGGACAGTGGCAACGGAAGAAACATTTATTCCGAAGCTGTTAGATCGTAGCTATATTGATGTCACCAATAATCAAATTCGAACGACACCTATTGGTCGTGCTTTTATAGATGCTTTTCCGGTAGATACAATTAAAAATCCAGCTTATACGGCTGAGATGGAAGGGATGATTTACATGATTGAAAAGGATGAAATGAATTATGAAGAATTCGTAGAAAAAACAAATACGTTTGTAAAAGATACGGTGGAACAATTAGGCGCAATGGATGATAAGGTGTCGGATAGCATTATTAATACCTGGAATCAGCAGATTGAGGTGTGCAAATGCCCTTGTAGAAAAGGGAAAATCCTTCATAAAGGCAACTTTTACGGGTGCAGTAATTATCCGGAATGTGAAATCTCCTTACCGAAAAAAATTAAAGAAAAAGCGATTCCGGAAGCGCAAGCGAAAAAGCTGTTTGAAGATAAGAAAACAGATCTTTTAAAAGGATTTAAGTCCAATGAGAAGGAGTTTTCCGCTTATCTCGTGTTACATGAAGGGAAAGTTAAATTTCAGTTCCCAACACAAGAGGAGCTGTCATTTGGTAAATGTCCAAAATGTAAAAAAGGGGATATGCTTCATCGTAAAACATTTTATGGTTGCACGGAGCATAAAAACGGATGTGATTTTATGTTACCAGCCAAGATGAAAGGGAAAGCAATCCCTGGTGATCAGGTGAAAAAGTTAATTCAGTATAAAACAACGGATTTTATCAACGGCTTTCAAGGAGAAAAGGGAGAATTTACAGCAGCTATCTATATGGAAGCGGACAGAAGTTTGAAATTCCGTTTTCCAACGACTGAAGATCGTACCATTGGTAAATGTCCATTGTGTAAGAGTAAGGTTCTTGTAGGGAAAAGTAACTACTTATGTGAGAAATACAAAAAAGGCTGTGACTTCATTATTTTTGGTACATTCTCTGGTAAAAATTTAAGTAGTAACCATGTGAAAAAGTTATTAGAAAAGAATGTAACGGATCAGATCAAAGGGTTTATCTCAAACAAAAACGGGAAGAAATTTGACGCTCGTTTATCATACAGCGTACAGGAGAAGCGATTAAAATTCTTATTCGGCAAATAAAAATGAAATGTAACAACTATAAGTAGCAAAAGAGGACTAGGAAACGGAATAGTCCTCTTTTTTATTTCATTTTATAGAGTAAAGGGGGGATTCCGTAATGGCATATGTCAGTGCGGAGGATGCGATGAAAGCAAGAAAAGTTGACTTGATTTCATATCTGGAAGCAAAAGGAGAAACGTTTAAGAAAGAAGGGAACTATTATCGTCATACGGAGCATGACAGTCTCATCATTAAAGGGAATCAGTACGCCTGGAATAGTCGAGGAGAAAAAGGATATGGAGCGATTAGCTTTGCGATGATGTACTATGACATGACATTCCCACAAGCCGTGATGGACATTCAGAAGGGGGACTACAAAGAGTTTGATCGTTCAAAAGCTGAAGAGGAGCGCAGAAAAGAGCAGCAGCCATTTAGTTATCCCAAACACCTGGAAGTAAATAAGCAAACAGAGATAAAAGAATATCTAATTCATGAACGGAAAATAGATCCTCGCTTGGTGAATTGGCTGATTAAAAAGGATCTCATCGCCCAGGATAAGAAAAATAACGTGGTGTTCAAATGGAGAGAAGAAGGAGGCAAAGGGCAAGTAATTGGTATGAACCGTCAAGGTACGGTCAAAATGGAGAATAAAAGAGGAAGCTTTAAGCAAATTGTACCGAATTATGAAAAAATCAATGCCGGTTTTACGGTTGATGTAGGTAAACCGGATAAGATTTATTTTTATGAAGATCCTATCGACATGTTATCTCATTGGAGTATCAAGCAAAATAATATACAAAACGCTCGTCTGGTTTCTATGCATGGATTGAAGTCAAAAACAGTGATTCAATCTTTAATGGATGCGAAAAAAGAAGGGCACGATATTAAAGAGGTCATCATGGCAGTTGATAATGATAAGGCTGGGAAAGACTTCATTCAGACAATGAAATGCTTTGTAGATCTTAAAGAGGATATTCCAACGAATGAAAAAGATTGGAACGATGTTCGAAAGAAACAAGTCAGTGAGCACCAGGCAAAAGAAACAGGCCAACCAAAGAAAATGAAACCAATTAAAGAGGTGGAGCGAAGTGTCTAATCTACCAGAAATGCCAAACATATTACAAATTTTGATGTATGGTTTTATTCTGTATGTTCTTTTTCGTATTTGTAAATTTATGTACCGGAAGTTCCAGGAGCGAAGAATATTAAAACGAATGGCTAAGTCCGGTATTCGTTATATAGACAAAATGGACGGACATCAATTCGAAGTATATCTAAAAGCTCTCTTTCGAGAGTTGGGTTATTCCCCAACAGTTACAAAACAGTCAAATGATTTCGGAGCGGATCTGGTGTTAAAGGGGAAAAATCGTATTGTCATCCAGGCAAAACGCTACGGGATGAAAAATAGAGTCGGCATCAGTGCCGTACAGGAGATATATGCAGCACAAGCCTATTACAAGGCACAAGAGGGCTGGGTTGTAACGAACAGTGTGTATACAAGGCAGGCGAAAGAATTAGCGGAAGCTTGCAAGGTAAAACTAATAGATCGTGTAGAACTTCAAAAACTGATTAATAAAATCAATCCCGAATATTCGGCTGAAAATGTATATCAAGGGGTAACACCTGCAGCACGGAAATGTCCAACATGTAAACATGATTTAGTGATTCGTAATTCAAATAAAACCGGAAATAAGTTTTTTGGTTGTTCTCAATATCCTACATGTACACATACAGAACCAATCAATACATGAGCTGTGATGAAAATCCAGCTCTTTTTTCATTTGTTTAAAGGATACATGAAAAAAATCAGTTTAACTAAAAAACGCCCCTTCAGATTTAGTTGTATGGGCTTTTAATGGAGTTATTAATATAATAGTCGTATTTGTTATAAAAACGCATGTAAAGGGAGAGAGGGAATTTATATGCGTTTTTAGATTTTTTAGGAAAAATAAAAAGAGTAGCCATTATTTACGACTTAACCCTTTGTCTACGATCTGACGAATTGCTTCGTTTCGGTTCTTCAGCTTATTTTCATGCCAATAATTTTCTATTTGTTCTACTTGTTCTTTTGTAAAAGTAACTAAAATTTGAGTGTACTTGTCTTTATTAACCGCCATATTACAACCTCCTCTTTAAAAATAATTATAAGTTATATAACTTTGTTGAGGAGGTTATTACATGGAACGGAAAGTTAAAAAGATGATGGCTGATCTTCAATTTATTATGAATCATGGTCAAATCAGTGTAGATTTTATGGATCAAGGATATAAAAGAATGCTTTTTAGTGCATTAGAAGCTACGGGAAAACAGTTTCATGTGCATACCAATGAACATAATGAAACAACCTTGTTCTTAGAGTTAGTTTAGTAAATTAACGCAATGAGGAGCTGTTAATGATGGAGCAGTTAACCATTTTTGACGTAATGGATGAAACTACAAATAAGCTTTATGAGGTATTAGAGAAAAATGGATTAAATTATAAGATTCGTAAGTACTATTTATATTCAGATTATCAGGGAGCTGTTCAATATTACTATATAAGAACAACTGATAATACAATTATTGATTTGTGTCTCTCGGATTTTCCAGAAATCTTCGCTGTCCATGAAGGATTTAGCGATAAACAAATTAGAAAAATATATAACTGGAACTTATAAGTCTATTTAAATAACAAATTTAATTATTGGAGGAATGAAAAATGAAAATTGGTGTATCTGAGTGGAAAGCATTGAAAAAAGAGACAAAGTTAAAGCTATTGCGCTATGCGATGTTAGAAAGTAAGTATAAGTATGCAAAATAAAAGCTCTTCATTTGCAAAAAGCAAACAAAGAGCAGAAGTCATGAGTGAACGTCTAGGAAAGAAATTGGCAGATTTCTTTCCTCTATATTTTAACATATAAAAAGTTGTAGAGAAAAGGAGGCGTGTAGAATGGAAGAAGGTCGTATTTTCTTTCAGAAAGGGGTTAAAGAATTTCTTATTATTATGGTCTGTTTTTGGTTCATTATGTTTCTCATGTATGGTGAAAGCCTGTTACAATAGTAAAGAATAAATTGGGTGCAAATTGATAATGAAATGGGGAAATATGCTGGATGAAAGCAACCGGAGTAACTAGAAAAGTGGATGAATTAGGGCGGATAGTAATTCCAAAGGAACTTAGAAATACGCTTGGGATTAAAGAAAAATCGCCATTAGAGATTTTTGTAGAAGGGGAAAATATTATTTTACAGAAGTATCAGCCTGGTGGTGTTTGTGCATTAACAGGAGAAGTGTCAAATCGTAACATGGCATTAGCAAATGGTAAGATAACATTAAGTCCAGAAGGTGTAGAACTATTACTAAAAGAAATAGAACAGTATCTTGTAAAATAGTGCTCCTTTCAAGGGGCTTTTTTTACGGTTAACATAATAATTTCACGTACCGTAATGAAAAAAACTAAAAAAATGCAATAATAGTCTACATTTAATTTTGTGTAGACTTAATCAGTTAAATGGAGAATGTATTGTATACTCGGGATAAATTTCTTGCGAAATATGTACCTAGAGCCGTATTTTAATTTAAATGTGATACGATAATTGTATATATGCATTTAGATGGTAAAGGGGGATGAGTGTTGATGAAAAACCATATAAAAGTAAATGGAAAACTCCTTCAGACAAATAAAAAGTGGTCACATCTCCGGAAAAAACAAAAAGATCATATTGTTACTGTATTTTTACAAAATGGCGTTCCAATACGTGGCAGATCCTTGCAACAGATAAATTTACCGTCCTAATGATGGTTCATGGTAAACAACAACTAATCTACAAACAAGCAATCTCTACACTTGCTATATAAAAAATGATTGTAGGCTATAAAAGAAGAGGAACGCACTTATTTAAAGTGCGTTCCTTTTTGACATACACCTGTGATCTACAGATTGCTCTTCAATAATATTTGGTTTCAAATTTTGATTTTTAATTGGAGTTACTCTGTTACTGACTTAAATGACTATGTAAACTATAACATAAGTAATTCTTTTTATTATTATATGTTTGTTCTTTCTTGTTGCAGAATCCTTGTCTTGTTATAAAGATTCTCTTTTTTGTATTACGAATCTACAAAGGATACCGCCAGCATTTTGGAAAAACCCACGCTAAGAACATGCAGGATTTTATACAGTTTTTCGGCTAATCCAGTAATAAACAAGAGCCCTGTACCCTCGCCAGGATAGGAATGTATAAAAAGATGAATAGAATTATAGAAAAAGAAAAAGACGAATCCCTACTTTCAAAGGGAATTCGCCTTTTTCTAGCTACCGATAATGATGCGTTATGTTAACTTCACATGCATGTTTATTAATTACCTGATTAGAGATATATGATCTAAACTTAGCTTATTTGAGGTACTAAGTTTTTTAATAAGAATAGTCATTTATTGTTATGATTAAATTTATAATATTTTTTAGGGAGGAACTCAATTTGAAGAAAACATTAATTGTTGGAGCATTATGCTTATCGATCGCTGCTTTAGCTGCATATAGTAATGGCGGTGAAGAGGCATCCACTAAAGCGAACAAAAATGAGATTATTATACATATACCTAAAGAAAAATCTAGAAACCTAGAACGATTTGAAACATTTTCTCAAAATGTAAAAGATAAGAAAAATGACGAAATACAAATTAAAAATTATTTAACTGACGAGGAAGCAAAAGTACCAACTTTACAAACTGTAACTTATAAAGATGAAAAATTCACTTTTACTTACAAGTACAAAAACGACTATAGAAAGGATATATGTAATAAGCTTGTTACTCCTCAAGAAACACATGGTATAGCATATATGCTAAGAGATTGTGAACAGTCAGAAGATGGTATTATACTTCATAATACAGCGAAGGACGGTGAAGGAGTACACTCCATAAAAGATAAGTCTATTGAGTTTATTAAAGTTGAGGGGGATAAAACCTACATATTCGTAAAACAATTTGATGTTGGAGCATTCGTGAACGCTATCACTCATATCGGGCATACACATTCAAATATATCCAGTACACACAAGCCAAATTTCAAAGTAAATGTTCACTTTGTAAGTGGAACAACTCAAACATACTATTTGTGGATTGACAAAGAAAAATCACAAGGAATAATTATGGATTCAGAACAAACGAACCAAGGACATGAAATCGATAAAATATTTGTAGATGACATTATAAAAGCGTTAAATTAAAACGATACATTTTAATGCGCCTTGTTAAGATGCACTTTTAAGATAATTACATTAACTCCATTACTATGTTAAAAATTGACTGCCATAACAGGTGATTTTCTTATACTCTCCTATACTTCCGCTAACGATAATTATGTAAATAAGCTGTCCATATGGGCAGCTTATTGTATTTTTTGCTTAGCGTTTTTCCGAAATGCTAGCGATACCCCATAATTACAAATCACCCCTACTCAAAAAGTTAACGGAACTCTAATTCTATTAACTAAAATGATGCGTGGCCCCAAAAAAAAGTAATCGTTGCCGTGCCCTTGTTAGGAACATATGCATTTTATTGGTTTTCATTTTATCTTTGCACCAAAACCCTATATTTACATGTAATTTTGCATATCTAAATAAAAAGGATTTATATATAAATTTACTATTAAATTATATTAAAAACATTTTTTTGAAGAGATTCATATAGCCAAATGAAGGTTATTATATTTTCAGATTCCATTATCAGCGTAGAACTATTTCACTTAGTGAAGTGATTAAAAGTATTTGATTTTTAAGATATAATATATTTCTTAATATGACTATAAAATGTCTGAAATATCAAATATAAATGTTGGCATTTTATTGTTTACTTATTAAAAATATAGTGTTTAAATGAGGGGCGTAAGGTCCTTACATTCTATGGAAATAAATAATAATGCGAGTTTCTTGAGTTTAAAACTCTATCCTAAAGAATTCTCCTCTCTCAAATGCGCAAGGAGAGAGACAAGTTCAAGATATATGAATAAAGTTGTAAAAAAATTATAGTGAAGAGGTGTTTGGAATGATATTCATAAAGATGCAGAATTCATTTCGAAAGACATCGCTTTTAAATAAGAATAGAACTGAAAATTAAGACCTATATAGGAGGAATATAAAATGATGAAAAAAATCCCGTACAAACTAATCGTTGCATCGACTCTTTTAACTATAACAACAACATCAGTAGTCTCACCAGTAGCAGCTTTTGCAAGTGAAATTGAACAAACCAACAATGGAGATACGTCACTTTCAGCAGATGAAGGGAAGATGAAAAAAACACTGCAAAAGGCTGGATTATTTGCAAAATCCATGAATGCCTATTCTTATATGTTAATTAAAAATCCAGATGTGAATTTTGAAGGAATTAATATTAATGGATATGTGGATTTACCTGGTAGAATTGTACAAGATCAAAAAAATGCAAGAGCACATGCCGTTACATGGGATACTCAAGTAAAAAAACAGCTTTTAGATACATTAACAGGCATTATTGAATACGATACAACATTTGAAAATTATTATGAAACAATAGTAGATGCGATTAATACAGGGGATGAAGAGACTTTAAAAGAAGGGATTACAGATTTACGAGCTGAAATTCAACAAAACCAAAAGTCTGCACAACAATTAATACAAGAATTAACTAATTTAAGAGAAGCTATTGGACGAGATATTAGAGCATTTGGAAGCAATAAAGATCTCCTGCAGTCGATTTTAAAAAACCAAGGTGCAGATGTTGAGGCTGATCAAAAGCGTCTAGATGAAGTTTTAGGATCAGTAAACTATTATAAACAATTAGAATCTGATGGGTTTAATGTAATGAAGGGTGCCATTTTGGGACTACCGATAATCGGCGGTATCATAGTGGGTGTAGCAAGAGATAATTTAGGTAAGTTAGAGCCTTCATTAGCAGAATTACGTCAGACTGTAGATTATAAAGTAACATTAAATCGTGTAGTTGGAGTTGCTTATAATAATATTAATGAAATGCATAATGCACTCGATGATGCTATTAACGCTCTTACTTATATGTCCACGCAGTGGCATGACTTAGATTCTCAATATTCGGGAGTACTTGGACACATTAAGACCGCATCTCAAAAAGCTGATCAAAATAGATTTAAATTCTTAAAGAATAACTTGGATGCGGCTAAAGACAGTTGGAAAACATTAAGGACAGATGCTGACACATTAAAAGAAGGGATAAAAGAATTAAAAGTGGAATCTGTTTCGCCACAAAAATAAGAGAATAAGGGCATAGCCACATCGCCATCAAGCTAAGATTAAGTAAAAGTCCGTCAACTAGATTTTTTCTATTTTCTAAAGAGCTGATATCAGCTTTCTAAAAATCTGCATACCAAATAAAGCCTAACGGGTTTCATTTTTTTAATTAAGCTACATGATTGTGAGTAACGAAATAATTGTACACGACACCCAATATATCAAAGACTGTTTTTTTCTCATATCGATGAGACTTTCGTCCATTTTTATGCAAGAGATTGAACAAACGAAGGAAGGTCTTTGAGAGTTCCTGGGTGTTTTGTTGTAGAGATTGATATATAAGTAGGTAGTAATCTTTAATGATATAGACCGCTTTATATTCACTTAGTTCTCGTTTCTTTTTGACGAGGAGTAAGTGACGCATTTGAAACATAGTGGAGGAACAAAGAAGGATACTAATTAATTGCCCATATAAATGACACTCTAGCCGTTCTAATTTTACAGAATTACAATGATGAATACGAAAAAATGATTTCCATGTTTTAAATATCAATTCAATTTGCCATCGTAAGGAGTAAAAATCGTATACTTGTTCCTTCGGTAGATATTCCGAAGGGATATTCGTAATGTAAAAGTTTATTGCACTAAGTCGCTTACTGCGTTCTTTATAGGTGATTTGTTTCTTATGTTCTTTAGATGCTAAATCTTTTTGCCTACGTTTCATTTGTGTTTCAGTTAATTTATATAAGATAAGTCTTGCAGGAAGTTTTTGATACATTCCGATATAAATCTCAGGAATCTCATATGTTTCACCAGACTGTAATTGGTCAATAAATTGCTCCATATCTAGTTGAATGTACTCAGAATGCTTTTTTATTGTTCCATTGTGAAAGTATTCAGGTTCCCTATTCTTTTGATATATACGAGTATTGAGCTTTAATCGTGAAATAAAATAAGCATCACACTCGCTTATAGTATGTAGATCTTTTAAGTCAAAGTATCCTAAATCACGTATACATACATCGTGTGGTTGAAGAGACGTTAGGCAAGTGGATCCATAAGTTTTATCATTGTGTTTTCCCGATCCTACATGAACATGTAGAAACTGACCACTTAGTAAATCGTACTCTAATTGAATTTTCACACCAGCACTTTGACCACTACCTCCTGAACCTTGATATGTAGAGGGAAATTTATCCGGAACCTGAAAATGTGTAGAATCCAATACACGAATCCGACGAAAATAGTTTGTATACGATGTTGGAATTTGGCTAGATAAACAAAATTGTTGATGAAGTAAAGAGGCTAATATTTGTTGTAACAACTGTACAGCTTGGGAATTAAAGCGTTGATTGAGTCCTTCTGGACTCATAGAAATACCTGTGTTAACTTCTAATCGACTACATAGTTGTGTCAATAAAGTATTTGCTATGTTTTCGCTTAACCAAACACATAAAGCTACTAAATCTTGTGCACGATATTTACTTTTTCGTTGAACAAACCCTATCTCTCTAGCTAATTTCTCTAGAGCATGTGGTGACATATGTTTCTGTAATTCTTTAGAAAACAATTGTAATTCATCAGAAATCGATAAATTCATACCAAAAACGCCACTCTTTCTGTATATTTCTACAAAAAGAATATCGTTTTTTTCATTTTATGTATACAATTTTTTAGCTTGATGACAATGTGGCGATACCCAATTTAATAAAACGAGATAGGAGATTTTATTCACTTACTAAAAAAAAGTAACTATTTTCATTGACAGGAAAAGATTGGTTTTGTATTATACTTACATAAGGTAAGTAATTAACCTTTTTGTGTAAAGTCTTTAATTAAAGATATTTAATGAGGGAGGGAATAAAAATGAAAAAAGTACTATTTATTACAGCAAATCCAAATTCAGCAGAAGCATCTTTCGGTATGGCAGTAGGGGAAGCATTTATCGAAGCATATAAAAATGAACATCCACAAGATGAAGTTGTAACAATTGATCTATTTAACACAACTGTACCAGAAATTGATACAGAAGTATTTGCAGCTTGGGGGAAATTCGCAGCAGGTGAAGGCTTTGAAACGTTAAGCGAAAGCCAACAGCAAAAAATTGTAGCAATGAATACAAACTTAGAAGCATTTATGAACGCAGATCGTTATGTATTTGTAACACCAATGTGGAACTTTAGCTATCCACCAGTAGTAAAAGCATACTTAGATAACCTATCTATCGCAGGTAAAACATTTAAATATACTGAAAATGGTCCAATTGGATTATTAGAAGGTAAAAAAGCACTTCACATTCAAGCTACAGGTGGCATTTACTCTGAAGGAGCATATGCAGTAATGGACTTTGGTCGTCAACACTTAAATGCTGTATTAGGATTTATGGGTGTATCTGATACAGAATATCTTGCAGTTGAAGGAATGAATGCAAATCCTGAAAAAGCACAAGAAATTAAAGAGGTAGCAATTGTAAATGCACGTGAAGTAGCAAAACGTTTCTAATATAGAAAACTCAAAAATGTCCAATTGGTTCAGTTTTATTAACTTTAGGTACAGGTATCTTCATTGGCTTTATTTATAAATAGGTTACGAGATTCATCCGGATTATTGAAGAAAAAAATATATATCAGAATATTTTTTGGAGGTAGAAGAATGGCAAAAGTTACTGTAGGAACCGAAAATCAAACACCCATTGAACTATATTATGAGGATTATGGTACAGGGAAGCCAGTAGTATTAATTCACGGTTGGCCATTAAGTGGCCGATCTTGGGAATACCAAGTTCCTGCTCTCGTTGAGGCTGGATACAGAGTCATAACTTATGACCGTCGAGGGTTCGGGAACTCTTCTCAGCCATGGAATGGTTATGATTATGATACATTTGCTACTGATTTACATCTGTTACTAGAGCATATGGATCTCCAAAATGTCACACTGGTCGGATTTTCAATGGGGGGTGGAGAAGTAGCTCGCTATATCGGAAACTATGGCACAAAAAGAATAGAGAAGGCTGTATTTGCAGGAGCTGTACCACCATTTCTTTACAAGTCAGCAGATCATCCTGAGGGAGTATTAGATGATGCAGCAATTCAAGGGTTTGAAAATGGAGTGAAAAATGATCGCCTAGCATTTCTTGATGAGTTTACGAGAGGATTTTTTGCTGCTGGAGATAGAACTGACTTAGTTAGTGAACCATTCCGGCTTTACAATAGAGATATTGCAGCGGGTGCATCGCCTAAAGGAACACTAGACTGTATCGCTGCTTTCAGCAAAACGGACTTCAGAGGAGATTTAGCCAACTTTAATATACCCACCCTTGTTATTCATGGTGATTCAGATGCAACTACTCCATTTGAATATAGTGGGAAGCTAACACATGAAGCAATTCCTAATTCTAAGGTAGCTTTAATAAAGGGTGGTCCACATGGGATTAATGCAACACATGCCAAAGAATTTAATGAAGCACTGCTATCATTTTTAGAAGACTGATTACAAATGAATAATTGTTAACTGATAGATTAGGGGCATTTTAGGTTCTGTTGCAAAGTTTGAAACAAAATTAAAAAAGGAGTGTTTTATTATGAGTAATTTAGAATTGTTAACACCGGAGAACAGTGTAGTAATTTTGATCGATTTTCAGCCTCAAATGACTTTTGGAGTTGCAAGCATTGACAGACAAACATTGATTAATAACGTTATGCTGCTTGCTAAATCAGCAAAAGCTTTTAACGTACCTACTATTCTTACTACAGTTGAAACACGCAGCTTTTCTGGTTATTTTTGGCCACAAATTCTTGACATATTCCCAAACCATGAAATTATAGAACGTAGTTCAATGAACTCTTGGGAAGATTCAAAATTTGTTGAGGCAGTTAAAGCAACAGGTAGAAAGAAATTGATATTTGCAGCACTTTGGACTGAAGTTTGCCTTGCATTCCCTGTGCTTGAAGCAATTAAAGCTGGCTATGAAGTTTATGCAGTTGATGATGCTTCAGGTGGTACTAGTTTGACAGCACATAACGCTGCTATGCGTCGTGTAGAACAAGCTGGAGCAATTCCAGTGACAGCAATTCAAGTTTTACTTGAATACCAACGTGACTGGGCACGCAAAGACACTTATGATGCTGTTATGGAAATTGTGAAAGAGCACACTGGAGCTTATGGTCAAGGTGTGGAATATGCATATACTATGGTACATGGTGCGCCTGCAAGCAGAAAAAAGTGAAACAAGAAGGAGTAGCTCATACAGGGAACATGATGGATGCTGGCGGTCTTCATTATAATATGGAAATGCTTAGAGAGCAGGCAAGGTGTACACATACTCCTCAGTGGGTGAGAGTAGTTGGAGGTTGGTCTGAATTTCAATTTAAAGAAAGACGGATGCCAACTTTGGAAAAGATTGAGGAAGCAACCGTTGAGTCTCAGGGACTCAATTTTTAAAACCCTTTTTGGAACGATTATTCCGGAATGTGTCAAAAATCTAAAAATCGGAAATATAGAAAGATCATTATTATGACTCAAAGATTAACAACAGCTCTTTGTTCCATCAAAAGCCAAGCCAGGCTTTTGATGGAACAACTGCATGTCGCTGGAGACCGATTTACATTCTATGGTGGCGGTGAGCGTGGCTCCATCGATTATTCAAGCATCGATGGAATGGGTGCGGATACTTCGGGATGATGGGAATCCGAATGTCAATGGCTCATTATGGCCCAATTCGGCCGACATCCACAGTGGAACTTTTCAATGATTAAAGTATCTTATTACTTTTCATTTAGAAATATGGAAGAAACTTACCAAGGTTTTGAAAGGAGAATTTATTGTGTTAAATTTTGATTTTTATAACCCAACACGCATTGTATTTGGTAAAGATCGACTTCACGAACTTGACAAACTGGTGCCTGCCAATACCAATGTATTAGTTCTATATGGCGGGGGAAGCGTTAAAAAATTCGGGACTCTCGATAAAGTAAAAGAGGCTCTTGGAACACGTAATGTATTTGAATTTGGCGGAATTGAGCCGAACCCCGCTTACGAAACATTGGTAAAAGCAATTGAGCTCGTACGCAAAGAGAACATTGACTTCTTGCTTGCGGTTGGTGGAGGATCTGTTATTGACGGGACGAAATTTGTGGCAGCTGGAGCTCATTTAGAAGCCGATAACTTCTTCGACATATTTAGCGGAGGGCAAGTAAAGCCAGCGAAAATTACGAAGGCTGTCCCGTTTGGTGTCGTGTTAACGATACCAGCAACAGGATCCGAAATGAACTTTTACTCCGTCATCAGCCATAAGGGACAAAAGAGCAAACTGCCGTTTTTCAGCGAATTGGTATTCCCGCAGTTCTCCATATTGGATCCGACAATTACGTTTACACTGCCTAAACATCAAGTGGCTAACGGTATTATCGACGCCTTCTCGCATGTATTTGAGCAGTATCTGACTTACCCGGTTGATGCGAGGGTGCAAGACCGTATCTCCGAAGGTCTTTTCCAAACCTTGATTGAAGTGGGTCCTCAAACTGTTGATAATCTGCAAGATTACGAAGCAAGGACTAATCTTGTATGGAGTGCGACGTCGGCGCTGAATGGTACCACTGGTGCTGGAGTACCGCAAGATTGGACCTCTCATATGATTGGCCATGAGCTCACGGCGCTTTATGGAATTGATCACGCACAGACGATGGCTGTTGTTATTCCTGCCGTGATGAAGGTGCGTCGTCGACAAAAATACGCTAAATTACTTCAGTATGCCGATCGTGTCTGGAATATTCGCGAAGGCAGCAAGAATGAACGTATCGATGCAGCGATTCGACAAACACAAGATTTCTTTGAAAGCTTAGGGGTAAAAACCCGACTCTCCGATTACGGCCTTGGTGCTGAAAATATTGACGAAATCATCAACCAGTTAGAGTCCCACGGTATGACCGCTCTATCTGAAACGCAGGATGTTACCTTAGATGTAAGCCGCAAAATATTGGAGGCTGCGCTGTAATTTTCCGGGAAGCAACCGTCGAGTCTCAGGGACACGGTTTTTAAAACCCTTTTTTGGAACGATTATTCCCGAATGCATCAAAGATCTAAAAATCGAATAATATAGGAGGATCATTATTATGACTCAAAGATTAACAACAGCTTCCGGTCATTATGTACCTGTAGGAGGCAACGTAACCTTGTATGTGGAAGATGTCGGCGAAGGGAAGCCGGTTGTGTTCATACATGGCCTTCCTGTCGGGCAAGCCATGTATGAATACCAAAGAAACGTTCTTCCGTTCAAAGGAATTCGTTACATCGGTATTGATTTGAGAGGTTTCGGGAAATCTGACCGCCCGTTCAACGGCTATTCGTACAATCAGTTTGCGGATGACATTCGCCGGGTGTTTGAGCAGCTGGAGATTGAAAATGCGACACTGGTCGGCTTCTCGATGGGCGGGGCCGTTGCGGTGAGATATATGGCAAGACATCAAGGTTATGGCGTTTCCAAGCTGGTTCTTGCCTCCGCCGCTACGCCTCTCTTCACGAAAAGACCGGATTATCCTTACGGCTTGCCGGTTGATGTTGTGGAGTCCCTTGTAGAAGCTGCACAGCAGGACCGTCCACAGCTGATTGAAGGCTTCAACAGCTCTTTGTTTCATCAAAAGCCGAGTCAGGCTTTTGTCGACTGGTACAACCGCATGTCGCTGGAGACCGATCCCATAGCTCTTGCAATGTCGCTCAAGAGCCTTGCTTATGAAGATTCGCGGGAAGAATTGGCCCAAATTCATGTGCCGGTTCGTATTTTCAAAGGCAAACATGATACAATGCCTTTTGAGCCTCAGATTAACGGATTTCCAGACGCGGAAGTCATCGTGTTTGAAGAAAGCGGCCATGGACTCGTGTTTGAAGAGAAGGACAAGTTTAACGCCGAGATCCTGAAGTTTGTATAAGCTTAAGTGAAACCGGAGTTTCACGCACCTGTTTTGCCGCGTAAGATTGTTTTGAGAAGAGGTGGGTTATGAGCAGAAATAAAAGTTTTGAAATTCCAAAAGTATTGGATCTGGCTATCGACGTGTTTTGGCATAAAGGGTACGAGGGTTGTTCCATGAAGGATTTGGTGGAGCAGATTGGACTTAGCCGAAGCAGCATTTATGAGACGTTTGGAAGTAAAGAGGACTTGTACCTCCAGGCGCTGGAGCGTTACGACCAGCAATCCAAAAAGCAGCTGGCAGCTATCTTATATGAACAAGGGTCGGCGAAAGAACTTCTGCTGCGCTATTTTCATGAGGTCATCGAATATACGCGCTGCAGAAGCTGCTTTATGGTGAATGCCTCGTTAGAGCTGGCAGCTTCCCATCCGGAGGTATTTAAGCGGGTCCAAGCCAATATGGCTGAGAATGAGGAAGTCTTTTACCAATTGTTGGAACGTGCGGTACAGACCGGTGAGCTGAAGGAAACCTGGAATTTGAAAGCATTGGCCCAATACCTGGTTAATGTTATGCACGGGATTACGGTGACCACAGTAACGGCGGAACGTGAAATGCTGGATAATATTGTGCGCAGTTCGCTTTTCTTTCTGCCGTGAGACAGAGCACAAGGGTAAACAAGATAAAGAGCTGTACTTCGGTGTGCAGCTCTTTTGTTTTATATAAATGGGTTCAGCTCGACCTTCTCCCGAGAGGGCCATAGCCGACAATACGAAGGCTGTATCCTGATGAAATTAATAATATAATTTCGACTTTCACGAATTTATAATCGTACATATCCGTTCTTATTTTTCCTAATCACACCATTTAAAAGAAGCGGTTCTGTTGCAAAGTTTTTTTAACAGATAGAAAGTTAGGGTGAATACAGTTGAATCTTATGTGTTGTAATTCATTATACGTTGAAAAAACTAGGTTTGGCTGCAAACTTCGTTTTCGTTTATATATAGCATGAATCGTTTCGATTCCTTTCAAGGTACGCGAAGCATGACGAAGACTTTGAAATCCTGCAGATTTGGCAAAGCGGCGTTTTACATGCCTATGGTCCTGTTCTATGAGATATTACAGACATCATGGGACCAAAATCAAATGTTGATATTCACTTTATTCCCGAAATACCATACAGCTTATCTGGAAAAGTAAAGATTAGACAACTTCAAAATATATTAGCATAAAAAAATTGAATAATGGGAGATGATACAAATGAAGAATAATAGATTCATGTTAGGAATCATTATGTGTTTAATAGCGGTACTATCATGGGGAGGAATGTTCCCCATTATGGGGGATGCTTTAAAAATAGTGGATCCATTTTACTTTACAGCTCTTCGTTACGTTACCGCTACTGTTGTATTTGTAGTTTTATTACTAGCTATCGAAGGAAAAAAATTTATAAGTCCGGAGGGAAAAAGCGGAAAACTATTGTTTTTTGGAACTATGGGGTTTGCAGGGTTTAATTTTCTAGTATTTTTAGGTCAAAAATTGGCTGGGCCATCTGGTGCTGTAGTTGCTTCTATTATGATGGCAGTACAACCACTTCTAGGCGTAATGGTTAACTGGTTAGTAAAACGTGTTAAACCAAGTGGAGTAACATTGACTTGTATGTTCGCATCTTTAATAGGAGTAGTCTTAGTCATTACAAAAGGGGATTTAAGTGTATTATTTTCTGAAGATGCTAATTTATTTGCGGAGCTTTTAATTCTAATCGGTGCTCTTTGCTGGGTAATTTATACAATGGGAGGGAACTATTTCCCAGGTTGGTCACCACTTCGTTATACAACATTAACATCTTTCTTCGGTTCTATTTCTATTGTAATTATTGTAGGTTTAGCTACAACTTTAGGGTGGTTAAAAATGCCAACTCTTACAATGGTATTTGATGTATCCGGAGCATTATTTTATATGATCTTTATTGCTGGTGTATTAGCAGTATTCTGTTGGAATCTTGGTAATAAAATAATTACACCAATCAATGGAATCTTGTTTATGAATATGGTTCCAATTACTACATTTATTATTTCAATTATTAATGGTTACAACATGCCAACTGTAGAAGTATTAGGTGCATTAATTACCATTGTAAGTTTAATTGTTAATAATATTTATTTACGTAGACAAGCTAAATTAACTGCGCTCAAAGCAGCTTAATAAAATATTTTTAAAGGGGTTAATTATTATGGTAACTGATTTTAAAAATGAACCATTAACAGATTTCAAATTAGAAAGTAATGTTGCAACATTTGAAAAGGAGCTAAATAATGTTAAACAACAATTTGGTAAACATAATAAAGCTATTATAGCTGGTGCTTTCGTAGATACAGGTGAACAGTTAGTTTCAATAATGATGTAATAAATAGTGGTTCCTAAAGGCATTATTCAGAACTCTGTTTTTCCTTATTATACCATTTAGGAGAAGTGATATGTTGTGTAATCTTGGTTGTATACATGAAAGGTTAACATAAGTCATCATTATCAGTAGTCAATAATGAATAGAATTTTCGTTTTGGGGACACTTCAAGCTATGGTTGAATTTTCCACGAACTTCCGTTCTTGTTGTCTACATGCTTGATATTTTATTTATTTGTTTTTAAAAATAAGCATACCAAATAAACCTGGATAAGGTATATTTTTAAAGATTATGCAGGTTTCTGCTTTAAATTGGATACAGTAAACTGATAAACGACACCTAAAATATCAAAGACTGTCTTTTTCTCATATCGATGGGATTTCCGTCCGTTTTTCTGTAAGATGTCAAACAGACGAAGGGAAATTTTTGATACATCTTGGGTGTCTTTTTGTATAGCTTCATATACTAAGTACAGATGATCTTGAATCATGTAAATAGCTTTATATTCACTTAATTCTTTTTGCTTTTTATGTAGTAATAGTTGTCTCATTTTGAACATAGTTGAAGAACAAAGAAATGAGCTAAAAATACATAAATAAATGTAGGGATATAAAATTTTCGTTAGTATGCAATAATGCATGTTCATTCAGCGAAAAAAACTGGTAAAATCTAAGCACCTGTTCTATTTTTTCAGTTATCTTGGAAACCTTACTTCTTATTTACCCAAATGGGAGGCGCTTTATCGCGTCTTTTTTTTATTTTCAAAAGGATCAGCTCAATTTCTTCTTAGAGCCGTATTTTAATTTAAATGTGATACCATAGTTGTATATAGACAACTATGGAAGTAATGTCTAGAAGTCATAGCAAGACATGCTGGACCACAATCTTTTAAATCATGCTGTTGTATCCAATTAAAATTTTTTAACACACTTTTCCAACCTTCTTTCTAAAACATTAAAAAATAACATTTAATAGTAATATCAATTAATATTTTCTTTATAAAAAACTTCACAACCTATTTTTTCCGAATGATCCTTTACTATAGAATTAGCATCATAAGAATAAATTAAATAAAAAATTAAAACATCCCCTAATCCTCCTAAAATCATAAAAGTACCTAAAATAGTTATAAAACCATTACCAATTAATAAACCTATAAAAGTAGGTAAAATACCCAAAATAACAATAGGCATCAAAATTGAAATACGATAAGCATTTATTCCTATTGCCTTTTTACAATGAGCATAAGGAGTTAAAGATTTCCATACTATACCGAATTTGATATCAGACCAATTTACTTTACCAAAAAAATTAAATCCAATTGCATGTAACAATTCATGTATAATGATAGAAACAAAACTTATTAAACAAACTAATACAAATTGCATAGAATTTTCCCATGTACTTACTCCCCAAATAAATCTATACAAAAAAAACACAAACAAAGTAATTATAATTGAAAAGAAAATCATTATTTTATTAGCTTTTTCTACAGTAATAGTTGCATCATCTTTAGAAAGATTATTTAAATTACTAGGTTCCCAATTCATTTTAAATTCCCCTATTCTTTTTATATTTATTAAATATTCCTATTGCTTTTTTACAAATAGTATCTATGGGGTCACACGACCGAAAAAAGAAAATTGTACGTTAAGGAATATTTTTAAATAAAAAAGGCAGTTCTTTTTTATTTAAAGAGTCGCCTTTTCAACTTTTTAAATATCCCTAATTTTCCATATAAAGCGACTTGACTTACACCTATTATAGAATACTTTACCTTGATATCCTTTTCAGAGGATGGGTATAGGTGCGTTAACCCCTCATTATATTTACTTACTTATTTACCATAAAAAAAGCTATTCGTTTCTATGAATATATAGAAAGAATAGCTTTTTGTTAGATTGATTGTGAATTATTAGTCCTTATTACTTTGACCGTCTTTTACATAAGATAAAGACTATACAAATAATGAAACAAATCAAATTATGTATAGAAATTATCCAAAAGTCACGTGTAAAAAATGTAACGGTTATAGTTAAAGAAAGATTGGTTAAAGCAATCAAAAGATAAAAGGTTATATCAAGTTTGCTCCATTTCCTCCGATTAACAAAAATATAAATCAATCCAATTATAGGGACAATAAAACAAACTAAAAATCTAAATATGTAACTTGAATATTTTGTTTTTGAAGTTTGAGTTTTCATTTTTACTCCTTTGCAGTTGATGATGTAACTACAAAAATTATATGAAATTTCTAACCAATTAACCAGTAAAATCTATTGATTACAGTAATAGGGTGATTGATTTAGTGATCCACCATGCAGCTGTTGGATTACCAACAACATCTAATACACCAGCATAAATCGCATCTTCTAAAGCGCCAGTATAATGTTCTACTCTGTTTGCGATAGTAATTAAGGCACTTTGTCTTCCTAGTCTATCTTTTACAGGACCTGGAAGCTCATTCCATAATTTTTTAATAGCTTTAGCAGCCCAACTTAATTTTCCACGAGTTTCAAAACCACTATCATCTTTATTAGCTGCGGCATCTAAAAACACTTGTTTTTCTTCGGGTGTTAAATTGAAATATTCGGAAATTCCTTCAATATCTTTAAGGTCCGAAGGACTAATAGATTGAACTAAAAGGTTATTTTCCATTGTTGTTTTTAGATTGAAATTAACTGTCTGTACAGGTGCTTGTGCTGTGTGCTTTGGTACATTGTTACCTACTTCTTCAGCCGCAGCTTTTGTACTAATGAATCCAGTAGATAGTAAAGAAACTGTTAGTGCACTTGCAATGATTTTTTTGCTTTTCATAATAAAATTCCTCCCTAATTTAAATCTAAAATTAAATATTAAGTTATCCAGTTATTGTTAAACTTAACTATTTGAATGTAACATGCACTACTTGGAAAGTGCAATCATTTTTTACAAAAAAGGAAAAAAAGATTAATATTTCCATTTTTTATCAGGTTAAATTTTAATCACGTGAAATAACTTGTTTCTCGATGAAATGATCATTTTTCTTGATATTGACAATCTTGGAGGCAAATGATATTTTTTTCGTTGTAACTTTATATTTAAATATAAGATTTCAGGAGGGGAATTTATGTGGGATTTAAAACGAATGAAAAATTTTAAGAGGGTAAAAACAATAGTTCTGTTTATGGTCTTGTTGATTTTTTTACTACCTTATGACTTCGTTAGTGCTGCTGAAGAAGATAATTATTACACTATTCTACTGAAAGAAACGGATAACTATAATGATGTAGTCAGATTGGCAGAGAAAAATAATATAGAAGTTGTCTATTCTATTGAGGAGTTAGGGCTATTACAGGTGAAGGGGAATGAAGAAAAAGTCAAAGTGTTGGGTGAAAACTCATTAATTGATACATACAATCCATCTTTACGGACATTAGGCTCAAAAATGAATATGGAAAAAGAGATGGAAACGAATCTGCAAGGTTCTTTATGGGATAAGCAGTGGGATATGCATGGGATTACAAACAACGGAGAAAGTTATAAGATATATTCTGGTTCTAAAAATGTAACGGTTGGTATTATAGATTCAGGATTAGATATGGAGCATCCGGATTTAAAAAATAATATTGTAGGAGGTTCTAAAAATTTAGTTCCGAAAAATGGATTTCGCGGGAAAGAGCGTGATGAATCAGGGGATTCCAACGAATTAACTGATAAATTAGGGCATGGAACTCATGTTGCAGGGCAAATTGCTGCTAATGGAAAATTAAAGGGAGTCGCACCAAATGTAGGGATAAAATCATATAGGGTATTTGGGGAAAGAACGGCTGAATCTTTGTGGATTGTTAAAGGGATTATTGAAGCTGCTAAGGATGATGTAGATGTTATTAATGTGAGTTTAGGAGACTATTTAATTGATGGTGTAGCTTATCTTGAACAACAAGGCTCAAAAACGAATATTGCTGAAATTAAAGCATTTAAAGATGCGATTCAGTATGCGGAAGAACAGGGAAGCATTGTTGTTGCAGCTGCTGGGAATAATTCGCTTGATGTAAATGATAAAGATGTAATGTATAAATTTTTGCAAAAAAAACTACGGAATGATGGCATAAAATTAGATGGAGAACTCTTAGATGTTCCGGCATCCTTACCAGGTGTGGTGACGGTTTCCTCTATAGGACCATCGAAGGAACTTTCTCTGTTTTCTAACTTTGGAGATGGATTTATAGATATTGCAGCTCCAGGAGGAGATAATAGATTATTTAAACAGTTCGATTTTAATATTTGGGACGAGCAAAAAATGTATGAGAAAGAAAAAGTAATTAGCACTGGTCCAGATCAAGATTATTTTTATGATGCAGGAAACTCTACAGCAGTTCCGAAAGTATCGGGTGCGTTAGCGTTAATAGTGGGGCAACGAAATTTAAAGGATAAACCTAATCAAGCGGTGGAATATTTGTATAAATGGGGAGTGGATCCTGTTGAAAACAGGAGGAGTTTATTCGGGAATGGAATTCTTAATGTGTATAAAGTGGTGAATTCATAAGATTCATGAATAAGTAGTGGGAATTTTTACAAGTGATTTTATCCATTTTTTTATATTTGTATGTATTTATTTGCGATAAATACCAGTTCAGAGGTTGACTATAAAATCGTAAAATTATTTGTGTTTAAGGAAAGATTGATAAATCAAGTAATCGTAAAGCAGCAGAATAAAGCAGAAATAAAAACACAGGGAAAATCATTTTCTCTGTGTTTTTATTTCATAATTATATGTAAAAATATTCCTTAATGTACAATTTTCTTTTTTTGATATGGTGGCCCCTATTTAGAAAAGAGGTTGGCATGTCTTTAAGTAGATATATACAAAGTGAAAAAATTAGAGAAGCTAAGAAACTTTTAGTTTTAACAGACTATTCTCTATCTGATGAATTACCATATATCAATAAACTTCGATATTGATATAAAATCTGATATGTTATTCGAGGTTTTAAATAGTTTAAATAAATTTATGAGGGAACTGAGATGGAACAATGATTTTTTTAAAAGTTATTGCATATAATTAATTAATTAATTAATACTCCTACCCCTAAAGGGTCAGCTGACTAACGTCAGTGGGATTCTTGCTACCAAAGGAGAAGTCCATTTCTGGCATCGCTGACGTGCAAGATTGCGGTGTGCTATCACCTAACTAAGAAAAATCTGATATGTATCAAAGTGTGTACCTATCTTCAAAAATTATAATTGTAATCAACAAATAAGAATGATCTGTGAGAAAACTTAGGGAAAAAGGGAGTGGAGAAATTTTGATACATCAATATGAATTGAATTTTTCAGTGATGTATAGTGGTAAAGTATCAAGCTCACAATCTACGGTGATTCCAGCAAGTTCTTTAGAAGAAGCAAATGAAAAATTACTATCAGAAGTAAAGCGGCGATTAGGGGATTGTAGTATAGAAATTAATTCAAAAAGTTTATATGTTTCAGAAGATAGCCGATATACCATTGAATAAGATAATAAAAAAGTTCCCTAGAAAGGGAGCTTTTTTATAGCAACCTGACAAAATGGATATATATTAATTAATTTTTTTATGCTTATAATATCTATTTGAGTATTTCACCGGATTTACCGACATAATAAGAGTTATGTCCGTCCCGAATAGATAGAAATTTATTTTCTTCATCTTTTGTAGCTGTATGAATAAAGTAATATCTATTTAAGAAGCACCTAAAAATAAAAATTTTACATGTAATTTTAAAAATATATATAGATTTATTTATGACTTATTTGTATAGTTTAACTGTCTGTTATTTCTTTTAATTCATTTGTGTATATCATTTCTTGAGTGCTCCAGCAATGGAGCCTTTTTTATGTATTAATCTATTTTTTGTCCGTACCTATATGAGCTTTCTCTTCTTTAATTAAGGGTTCCATCCTATGTTCATCAATTTAGTATTTTGAGGTATTCATAAAATCAAAAAACTTTATAACTATACAGTTATTTATAAGGATTCAGCTCTTTATGAAAGATTGTATTTCTTAGCTAGATGGCAAGACGATAGATTAACTTTTATGAGCAATTTAGAAGTATTTTGTGAGAAGTATAGGTTTACTAAAGTAATCATTTTATACTCCTTGCTATAAAAATAATGATAATGTTTAATTTTTCTTATTTTATTTTTTTTATAGGATAAATTTTGTAGCTAGTCAAAAATTAGAAGAAACGATAGAAAAACTTTAAAAAATAACGAGTAAATTTAAAGTATAATAACAGCTTACTTATTTTATATTTAACAAAGATCGCGTAGAAGAATTAGAGGAGCCAATGAAGAGATGAAAAAAAGGAAAAGACTATTGGATTTATGGAAAACAATCACATTATTAGTGTGTACAGTTGTAATGTTTTCTTTACTTGTGACAGATATATTAATTAGTCATAATGTAGAACGGGTAACAGAGGATAGCCAAGCAGAGAAAGCAAAAATAATTGCACGTATTGTGGCGAATGATTCAGTTGTAATCGATGGTTTAACTGGCAAAGCAGATACTTCCGCAATCCAAACGTATACAAATAGGATATTAAAAAATACAGATGTTCAATTTATTGTCGTTATGGACATGGGCGGAATAAGAAAGTCTCACCCAGATCCAAAGAAAATAGGTCATCATTTTATTGGAGGAGATGAGGGACCTGTATTGAAGGGACAGGAACATGTTTCACTTGCAGAAGGAACTTTAGGGGTTTCTATGCGAGTATTCGTACCTATTTTTGCTGAAACAGGTCAGCAACTTGGTGCGGTCGCTGTTGGCATTTCAGCTGATAATGTGAAAGAGAGTGTGAAAAAAAGTAGACATATTATTTATATCGGTGTTGGAGTAGGAATATTAGTTGGTATTATAGGGGCGATATTGCTAGCTAGACATATAAAGAAAAGTTTATTTGGTCTTGAGCCACATAGGATAGCGAAAATTCTTGAAGAAAGAAATGCGATGTTACTTTCGGTGAAAGAGGGTATTATTGCTGTAGATAAAGATGCCAATGTAACTTTGATAAATAATGAAGCAAAACGAATATTAAAGAAAGGTGGACTTACAGGAGATATTATCGGTAAAAATCTTGAAGTGTATACGCCAAATTCACGTATAAAAGAAGTGTTGCAAACAGGAGATGTACAATTAAACGAGGAACAAACTGTTTATGGGATTACAATTGTTACGAATCGTGTTCCTTTATACGTAAAGGGAGAAATAGTTGGCGCAATTGCAACATTTCGTGATAAAACAGAGATTAGACAATTAGCAGAAGAACTAACTGGCATTAAGCTATATGCGGAAGCATTACGGGCTCAATCTCATGAATTTATGAATAAAATGCATGTCGTTTTAGGGCTAACACATATGAAACAGTATGAAGAATTGCAGAAATATGTAAGTCGTATGGTATCAGAACATCAATATGAAATTGGTGGGGTTATGAAAAGAATTAAAAGTCCAGTATTTGCTGGTTTTTTACTGGGTAAACTTAGCTATGCTAGGGAGAAAAATATAAAGTTAATTATAAGTGAAGAATCGGACTTACCAGATATATATGATGATTGTATCATCCATGAACTTATTACGATTGTTGGAAATTTAATTAATAATGCATTTGACGCAGTAATGAATTGTGAGAAAAAACAAGTTGAAGTTGGAATAGAACATGGAGATGCCTTAATGATAACAGTACAAGATACAGGCAGTGGAATACCAGAAGATATGCTGGATAAATTGTTTACAAAAGGTTATTCCACAAAGGGAGATAATCGCGGTTATGGCTTATATCTTGTAAAAGAAAGTACACAGCGAATAAATGGGGAGATTTATATTCATTCATCGTTAGGAGAGGGAACAAAGATAACAATTGAAATACCTAATAGTAGGGATGAGGGGCAAATATGATTAAAGTTTTAATTGTAGAAGATGATCCGATGGTAGCAATGTTAAATACACATTATTTAGAACAAGTAGGAGGGTTTGAACTTGTTCAAGCAGTTAACTCAGTTAAAGAAGGGATAGAAGTATTAGAGAAATCGCAAGTAGATTTGGTATTACTTGATATTTTTATGCCTGAAGAGACTGGATTTGAGCTTTTAATGTATATTCGGAATCAAGAGAAAGAAATTGATATTATAATGATTTCAGCTGTACATGATATGGGGAGTATTAAAAAAGCATTACATTATGGCGTAGTAGATTATTTAATTAAACCCTTTACATTTGAAAGATTTAAAGAGGCATTAACTATATATCGAGAAAAACTTACTTTCATGAAAGAACAACAAAAAATTAGTCAATCGGAATTAGATTCTTTAATTTTACAAAAGGAAAAAAGAGAGCCTATTGTCACTAAAGAGCTTCCAAAAGGGTTAACGAAACAAACGTTACAATTAATTTGGGAGAAAATTGAGTCACTGAATGGACGGACGTTTACAACAGATGAAATGGCGCAATTAGTAGGGGTTTCAAGAGTTTCTATTCGAAAGTATGTCATGTTTTTGACTGAAATCGGAATATTAGAGAATAAAATGATGTATCAGCATGTGGGAAGACCGGTGAGTCAATTGAGATGTATTGACCAAAATAAAATAAGTTTTTACGTATAAGTGACTTATGATAAGTCGCTTATATTTTTTAAATTTTTTGTTAAGAGATGTGAGAATACTCATTTAGTAAGATAAGGAAATTGTCGAAAAAAAGATATAATTGTCAAATTATATTGCAGTAAGACTTGTTCGATGTTAAATTCTTATTAATAAGAAAAAAGGAAATGAGTTCGTTTCATTCTCATACCTTATCTTTTGTAATTATTTAGTATAAACAGGGTTGAAAATTTCTTTCTTCTGGTATGTTTTATATTTATTAAACTATAAAAAGATTTCCAAGTTAATATTTCTGAAATTTCAGAAATATTAACTCGCCAGGAGATTGAAATTAATTACATTCATTCAACAAAAGGAGTTTAATGGAACAAATTGAAAAAGAAAGGATTATTTATATGCAGAAAAGGAATCATTATATATTTCAAAAACCGATGAAAGTACTTGCGACATCTGCTATTTTGACAACTACATTATTTACACCTATTATAACAAACAATTTAAATGTACACGCTGAAACAGTTAATCAACAAACTACAAACCAGTATGAACTACGGGAGTTTGACCTACCAGCTACAGGAAGCTATCAGGATGAAGCAACAAGAGAGAGAAGAAGTGAACAAAAAACCTATACACCAACTGGAATTTACATACAACCGAATGAAGAAGTGACAGTTGAAGTATCAGGAACGAATAAGATTAGAGCGATTATTGGAACACATGGCTATGATAAAGAATGGGGAAAAGAAATTAAACTTTCTCCTGGTACGAATAAGATTTCATCTCCAAATGGTGGGTTATTAGGACTTGATAATAATCAAACTACAGGAACAGTTAAGGTGAAAGTCGCACAAGGCGGGAGCCATGTCCCGTTCTTTGAATTAGGAAAGCATACGAAAGCAGACTGGATTGCGATGATGGACAAGTATCCAAATGCACATGCTGTTCAATTAAAATCAAAGAAAGCAGTACTTACGGTTACTCAAGATAGTGCAAAGAGGCATATAGTAAATCAAGATCCTATCCCATTATTAGAAACATATGATGAAATGATTCGAGCACAAGATAAAATATCTGGATTATCTGAAACAGATCCTAATCCTTTACATCGTTCGACTCAACGTATTTGGGCCTTTATAGAAAACCCTAACAGACCAACATGGGGCATGTATGCAAGTCTAGATGGAGGTGCATTTACTACTGCTGGTAACGCGATCGAAAGTGCTTTAAATGTAAATAAATTTGGATGGGGACAAATGCACGAAGCGGGACATGCAAGACAACAACATCCATGGACGTGGAATGATTTAAGAGGGATGGGTGAAGTAACTGTTAATCTATATTCTTTAGCTGCACAAAAGCGATTATTCCCGAATCAACCGACACGCTTAGAAAAATCAGGTGATTACGATAAAGCTTTTGCATACTTAAAACAAACAGATAAAGACTATAAAAATATTAATGACTTGTTTGTGAAACTTGTTATGCTTTGGCAACTTCATCTCGCATATGGTGAAGATTTTTATCCGAATCTTCACAAATTATATCGAGAGTTACCAAAGGATCAACTTCCAAAAACGGATGAAGAAAAAATTCAAGCATTTATTTACAATACATCCAAAGTAGCGAAACAAAATGTACTCCCGTTTTTTGATCAATGGGGACTGAAAGCATCGCAAGAAACGCGACAAAAAATAGAAGCTTTGAACTATCCGATATTAACCGCACCTATTTGGGAAGCCACAGATTCTAAACCTGTAATTGTAGAAGAAACTCCAGATATGAAACCGAATTTTACAGTACCTGTTGGAGCGACAATTAATATAGGTGATTCATTCGATCCAATGTCAGGAGTGTCTGCTACTGATAAGGAAGACGGAGACCTTACTAATAAAATAACAGTTGAAGGTAAAGTAGATACCTCTAAAGCAGGAACTTACGAGTTAACTTACACAGTTAAAGACTCTAAAAGTCATAAGGTAAACGCAAAACAAACGGTAACGGTTAAAGAGAGAGAAGAAATAAAAGATGAGCCGCCATTACTAAAAGTACCCTCAGAAACTACAATTTCGGAAGGAGATAAATTCGATCCAATGAGAGATTTAAGTGTTACTGATAAAGAAGATGGTGACCTTACATCAGAAATAAAATATGAAGGTGAAGTAGATACAAATACACCTGGCACTTACACGATTAAATACACAGTTAAAGATTCTGCAGGTCATTTGGCAACTCAAAAACAAACTGTAACAGTTAAAGAAAAAGAAAAACCTATTGAGATTCAAGAGCCTGAGTTAACTGCACCTACTGAAGTGAATATGAATGTAGGAGACAAATTTGCACTAATGTCTGGGGTTAACGCTATTGAGAAAGAAGATGGTGATATTACTGATAAAGTAAGACATTTTGGTGAAATAGATATATTTAAAACTGGTACTTCCGAGGTAAAATTCCTTGGTCGTAACTCTGGTAGTAATGAGGTAATTACAATACAAAAAGTGGTAGTGAAAGATAAAGAAAATGGTATTAATAATATCTCTAACAACAGTAATTCTGATGGAAAAGAAGATACGTATAAAGAGCTTCCAAAAGCAGGTGCAACTACAAATAACAGTGCAGCAATAGGCATATTGTTGGTTCTTGCAGGTATGATAATTACTTTTGGTTGTAAATGTAAAAAGGTACTAAAATAGTAGTACCTCAGTGCATTTAATAAAAGTAAGACTGGATCAGGAGTTCAAATTGAAACAATGGAAAGATTGACACTCCCACGTCTAAAGAAGGACTAAAGTCCTGCGTGGGCTTTCTCGTATCGTAAATTCTGTAATTTTTTTGTTACCTTCAAATGAATCAGCTATATGTTAAAATATTTATATTCCTCCTAATCAATTCATGTGATTAGGCGTGCCCTAAAGAGCCCCTATCTCCTAAGGGCTCTTTTCATAAAATCTATTATTCTATCTCATTTCTTTACTCTATCAAGCAAATTGAAGCATACCCACAAATTATTATCCTCAATATCAGATGCCTTGAAATCTCTCTTCAGGATATTAGGTACTTCCCCCTAGATACGAGAAGTATTAATCCATTATTACCACTGTTTATAATTGTGTATTTTTTACATAATTAAAATTGATTAACTATCTGTTTTTCAGTATTTATTCTCACAAAGATATCAAGTATACATTAGTTCTTCGCCAAGATTCCCTAAATGAAAATATATCCATAGGGAAGCGTGTAGAACCTTGCTATAACGATAATAAAAAAATACAGCTAATATATGTTACCTATATGCCTGCATTGCAATTGTAGGATTAGCAAAAATAAAATAATAATTTGGAAATGCTGCATAAATTGTATGAACAAATATTAATAATCCTATCTATTGATGAAGAGAACTAAAAAAAGAAGTTGTCCCTAAAAAGTCGTTTTTTAACGAATTTTTGAGACAACTTCTTTTCTCACATATTTTAAGTTAAATTTGAGAGTAAAATAAAATTAAGCATGTTATTATTTTGTAGAAATTCCTACATACGATGAAATATCAACCTTTAATGCTTCTGCTAAGCGAATACCATATTCGCGATCTGCACGGAAGAAGTTACAAATAGCTAGTAGTTTCGTACGTTCATTTACGTCTTTTAAGTCATTAGTTAAGTTTGCAATTAAGTTGTCTTGCTCTTCTTTAGAGAATGAACGATAACGCTCACCGGCTTGTTTGAAGTCGTTCGGTTTCTCATTTTTTTCACGAGATACATAGCCTCCTACTCTCATAGTTGAATCGCGGTATGCTGAGTCTTCAACTGGATTTTCAGTATGGCGGCTCGGTTCATAGTTTATTGTAGATGGGTTTTGATTTACTTGCATCGCACCATCACGTTGTTGATTACGAACAGTTGCGTATGGGCAATTTACAGGGATTTGTAAATAATTTGCACCAAGTCGGTAACGCTGTGTATCTGGGTAAGAGAATAAACGACCTTGTAATAGTTTATCTTCAGATGGTTCAATACCAGGTATAGTTGCACTTGGTGTAAAGGCTGCTTGCTCTACTTCCGCAAAAAAGTTTTGTGGGTTACGATTTAGTGTCATTGTCCCTACTTCAATGAGTGGGAAACAATCTTCTGGCCATACTTTTGTTGGATCTAATGGATCGAAATCTAAAGAATCCATTTGATCTAATTGCATCACTTGTACGTGTAGATCCCATTTTGGATGATTTCCTTTTTCAATCGCATCGAATAAATCGCGAGTTGCATGATTGAAATCTTTACCTTGTACTTGTTCTACTTCTTTTGCACTTAAATTTCGTACACCTTGCTGTGGTTTCCAATGATATTTAATGTAAACAATTTTACCTTTTGCATTAATCCATTTAAATGAATGGACTCCGAATCCTTCCATTTCACGATAGTTGGCTGGTGTACCATAATCAGAAAATACCCATGTCATCATATGAGTAGATTCTGGTGTTAACGTCATAAAATCCCAATAACGATCTGGTGTTTGAATATTTGTATCAGGTGCTGGCTTTAAAGAATGCACCATGTCAGGGAATTTAATTGCATCACGAATGAAGAAAACTGGTAAATGGTTACCTACGATATCGTAGTTTCCTTCTTCTGTATAAAATTTAACAGCGAACCCACGCGGATCACGTGCTGTCTCGGGAGAGCCTTGGCCATGAATAACTGTTGAGAAACGAACGAATACAGGCGTCTCAGTTCCTTCATTTTGTAAAAATGCTGCTTTCGTATATTGCTTCATGCTATTTTTCGTAACGAATACACCATGAGCACCTGCACCACGTGCGTGTACAACACGCTCTGGAATACGTTCACGATCAAAGTGAGCCAATTTTTCTACTAAATGATAGTCTTCTAATAATACCGGTCCACGGCGACCAGCTGTACGAGAATTTTGGTTATCTCCAACTGGAGCACCTTGGTTTGTTGTTAAGCGATTATTTGGATTCATGAAGTGGAACCTCCTATTTATAAACGATAATTATTTTCTTATAATAATTATTATAATTTAATATATATTTAGTTTTATTGCTTGTCAATAATTAAAAATCGTTTGTATTTCATTTTTTGAAATAGGGTCCGTGAATTAATCTATAAATATATCTTTTATATTTACCATAGCGAACCTAAAATACTATGCAATAAATCCATTTGGACAATAAACAAAAGAGTCATAACCTACTTTATATAAATCTCAAGTCAAGTCTTGTACATCCAATTAAATCTATGACTCTGTTTTATCACCTAAAATTCCCCAACCGATTAGTAACCTTTTAAACTAGAGCATACTAATCACGCATCTTTTCTACAGTTTCATTCCCCTTATATTTATATAAATTAATCCGTATGAGTACTCGTCCATCATTTTTGAATTTTTTTCAAACCCTCTCCAGTGGTAACTATATGCTCAACTAAGTAATTATTACATGTTGTGTAGTATGTATATTAAGTTGTAATTATTATAAATTGATAATTGATAAAAGTAAATAATTTGTCGATAAATGTCATGAAAAAACCAATATCAATTCTTTTTTTA
>NZ_QNUD01000051.1:0-48201 GCF_008042405.1 Bacillus sp. SH7-1 | reverse complement strand
CATACAAATAGAAATAAAAAAGTCATCCTTTCTCATAAATTTACAGATAGAATCATGTTTGATTTTTATAATTTTTGTAAAATAGTTTTGACGTATTTATTTTTTCACTATAAAATAATATTCATTCATCCAAATTTAACCAGAAGTATATAAAAGATATATTTTTTATATGCATAGGTATGTATTTTTTTAAGTTTTAGGGGGGAAAGGTTAATATGAAAGTAAAGAAACTAGTTACGCTTGCAGTACCATTTATGCTATTAGCCGGTTGTGGAACGGAGAAAACAGATGCAAAACCAAAAGAAAAAGTGGAATCAAAAGCAGAAACAAAAGAGAAGTTATCGAAAGACAAGTATCCTGAGCGAATAACAGCTATATCAACTGAATTCTTGCAGAAAGTTACTGAAATGTCTGAAATAGCAAAGGATAGAACAACTAGTGATAAAGAAGTAACTGAGAAAATATTAGCGCAAGTAAAGGCTATACAGAAAACCATTAAGAAGTTTGATACTATTGAACCACCAGTAGAGTATCAAGACGCCCATAAAGACATATTAAAAGCAGTAGATTGTTATAAAGAAGCATACTCGATTCAAGAAGAAATTTTAACATCAGACAAGAAAACAGACGAGAAAGCACTTAAGGATAAAGCAGATAAGTCAAAAGACTTAATTAAAAAAGGATCTGAACTTTGGGCATCTGGTTACAAACCAATTCAAGATGTGATAGTGGGTAAAACGAACGAAATTAAGGATAATTCTGACTCTAAAACTGACAGCCCTTCAACTTCTGATACTTCTACTCTTAGTAATAAAGATGTGCAACTATCAATAAGTGGTAAAGAATTAGTAGGAGAATGGGGGAAATACGAAGGTTCTGAATTTATCAAAGCAATTGAGTTTCGTGAGGATGGTACATATATCGCTTATGATGACAAAGGTAAAACACCTTATGAGCAAAACCATATGGAAGGAAGCTGGTTCTACACTCAAGAAAAAAACCAAGTATCATTAACGGCGAAAGAAGTTGTAAAAGACGGGAATAAGATCGATACAAGTCAGTTAAAGATAGCAGTAGACTACAAGGTTGATTCATTTAAAGACGATTCGTTCAAGATGACAGACGCAAAGGGAAATAGTCTACAAGCAGTAAAACGTAAGTAATTCATGCAAAGTATGTATGCTATTTGATTTTAATTCATTCAAAAAAGACATTTACTTTTTCAGTAAGTGCCTTTTTTATATCAAAGAAACAAATATCACATTAGTGTAATTATTCAGTTTTTTTATTTAGCTATATATCATTATAGTGTACCTTGTTTATATAAGTACAGGAGACTGATAAAATCATAGTTAGGAGTGTCTCATAAGACTTGTATCAAAAATGATGTGATATTTTGCGGAAAATCGGTTATATACGTGTCAGTTCAACATGGATATTATTTTTGAAGAAAAAGTTTCCGGAGCAACAAAAGATCGTGAGCAACTTCAAAAAATGTTAGAGAATATACAAGAAGATTACATCATTTATGTTACGGACTTAACTCGGATTACTCGTAGTACACAAGATTATTTGAATTAATCGATAACATACGGAGTAAAAAGGCAAATTTAAAATCCTGAAAAGATACATGGCTGGATTTGTCAGAAGATAATCCCTACAGTCAATTCTTAATTACGGTTATGTCGGGTGTAAATCAATAAGAACGTGATCTTATTCGTATGCGGTAGCGTGAAGGAATTGAACTGGCTAAGAAAGAAGGAAAGTTTAAAGGTCGGTTAAAGAAGTACCATAAAAATCATGCAGGAATGAATTATGCAGAAAAGCGTTATAAAGAGGGAGATATGACTGTAAAACACATTTGTAAAATTATAAATGTGTTTAGGGTCTCATTATATAGAAAGCTATCGGAAAGGAACAGTTGATGAGTTATACCGAAAATTTGAAATATATAATAGAAAATAAGTTTCATATAGAGGTGGAATTATATGCCTAAAATTGACAATATGTTAGCGATTCTATGGATGCTTCGTTCAGGTGAAAAAATTACTGCAAAACAAATTTCAGAAAAGTTAGAGATGAATATAAGGACTGTGTATCGTTATATTGATACAATTTCAACTAGTGGCGTACCTATAATTTCAGAACCCGGACATAACGGTGGATACACTTTATTGAACAATTTTATCGAGGCTCCTCTTTTTTTTGATTTTGAGGAGCAAACTTCACTATTTCACGCTGCTGTTTTTGCAGAAGAAGCCGGATATTATGGAGGGGAAGCACTAAATAGGGCCATTTCAAAACTAAGTAAATACTCAAATCAAGAGCAAGAAACAAAGATAAACCACCATTTAACTAGTCTTGAAGTAATAAGTCGATTCAGTTCACTCTCTATAGAACCTTTTTTGAAGGCATTGGAGCAGTCCGTAGCAGACGGATACTCAGTAAAAATTCTTTACCATAAAAGTAGCGAAAAGCAATTAAATGATAGATTGGTCGATCCATACAGGATTATCTATTGGAATAATAAATGGTATGTGATTGGATTTTGTCATCTTAGGAATGATATTCGTAGTTTTAGAGTAGATCGAATTGAAAGTTTAACGCTAACCGAAAATAAGTTTAACCGGCCAGAAAATTTTTCAGCACGTGACTTTTTTATAAAAAATCTTCTTCCAACAATAGAAGATAAGGAAGGGATTATTTCTTTGGTTATTAGTGGGGATAAAAATGTTTTGGCTGATATTTGCCAACATTGGTTTTTAGGACATTATTTACAAGAACGGACTTCAAATCAAGCAGTTTTTCTTCTTGAAAAAGATATGCTACATAAATATGTACCTTATTTACTTTTACCGTATAATAAATCCATTAAAGTTATTGAGCCAATAAGTCTTAAGAAAAGGCTTATTGAAGTTCTGTCGGAATTAATACAATTTCATCAAGTATAATAACTTCCCTGACGCTAACTGTCAGGGAAGTTATATTATAATAGCTATATAAATTGTGATTGGAGTGTTATTGGATGCAAACAAAAAAAGCTTTTCTATATGTATTTAATACAATGTCGGACTGGGAATATGGATATTTAATTGCTGAACTAAACTCAGGAAGATATTTCAAAAAAGATTTAGCACCTTTAAAAGTAATTACAGTAGGAGCTAATAAAGAAATGATAACCACTATGGGAGGACTGAGCATAAAACCAGATATTTCCCTTGATGAATGTACTCTTGAGAGTAAAGATCTTTTAATTTTACCAGGAGGGACTACTTGGAGTGAAGAAATTCATCAACCTATCTTGGAAAGAATTGGCCAAGCTTTAAAGCTTGGCACTATTGTTGCTGCAATTTGTGGTGCAACTGATGCCCTCGCGAATATGGGATACTTGGATACTAGAAAGCATACAAGTAATAACTTAGAATATACTAAAATGGTATGTCCTAACTATAAAGGAGAAAAGTTCTATGAGTTGGGAACTGCAGTATCTGATGCGAATTTAGTTACTGCATCAGGAATAGCTCCTCTGGAATTTGCAATGGAGGTACTGAAAAAAATAGATGTATTTACACCAGATGCATTACATTCATGGTATAACCTAAATAAGACTCATAAACCTGAATACTTCTTCCAGTTAATGAATTCAATAAATAAATGATATAACTAAAAAGCTCAATTTCTCTATTTTGATTTGCAGAGAAGTTGGGCTTTTTAATTTGGAATTCCCTTATCGTTGTAAATCGGCATTTTCCTGACGCTATCCCTATGTAACCTTCTACATATAATGTCCATTTATAGGTACATTTCATTAAGTAGAAAGTAATAAATTTATTGAGGTTTAATAATTCTAATACTGATAATTTGACATACTTAATACCAAAAGTTGCATGTTATATTATTAGGCACAACAATATAAATAATACCATTTGTTTATTCCGTAAATAATGTTGATAAAAAGGTTAAAGGATTTTTAAAGATAAAAATAGAAATCTATATAAAAAAATATTTAAATGGTAGGGATATTATGAAAATCGGTAAGTTTGGAGAAGTAAATAACATAAGTATTGATACAATTAGACATTATATGGATCTCAGTCTCATTATTCCTGAAAAAAAAGGAGGGTACTATTTTTTTGATGAGTATTGTCAAACAGATTTAGAACTTATATTACATTACAAAGATTTAGGATTTAGCTTGAATGAAATTAAAGAACTATTTTTTTATAAAAATTTAGCGAAATCTATGAATTACGAAAAAGATACCTTTTACCAATCTTTATTTAAACTGAAATATGACAAGATGGAACAGGAAATAGAACTTTTGGAGAAGAAACGGGATAAATTAAAGGGAGTGTTACATGATTTATCATTAACAAATGAAACTTCTAATTCAATTATAGGGATAGATTTAAATGTACTACACTTACTTACATGTTCTAAGTGTAATAGAAAACTAATTCTTCAAGATGGTATTATTAATAACAATCAAATTGTTGAAGGAAAGTTAAATTGTAATTGTGGTGAAGAATACATGATTACTTCAGGAATTATAACTGCTGGTAAATTATTTAAAGCAAATGAGCGGACGTCACTTGATGATACTATTTCGGATTATATTCATGAAACTGATAATGAATATTTGGAAAATATGCATAGAGAAGGGGAATGGGCGAAAAAGAAACTACTACATTTAGATTTAAATAACAAATTAATACTGGATATAGGATCAGGACTTGGGTTCTTTTTGAGGAACATTTATGAAGAACTACCGGAAGATTGCCTATACATCGCAGTGGATCGAGATTTCAATAAACTATTATTTTTAAAAGATGTATTAGCGAGAAGAAATCCGAGAAGAAATATTCTCTTTATCTGTGCGGATTTTTTGAACATCCCTATTCAAAAGCAGTCTGTTGATATTGTAATTGATCACTCTGGTACGAGCAATTATAGTTTTGAGCATGAGAATTTTTTACTTCACGAATTAAATCCACTTTTTAAATTTAATTGTTATTTATTAAGTTTATTTATTTTATTTAAAAATTTCAGCTCAAATAGTCAAATTACAAATAACTTTCGAGCAAATTTTTCACTTTCAAAAGTAACGAAAGAAATCCAAAATCTACAGTTTCAATCGATTGATGAAAGTATTTCAAATTATTTGAAACAAGGCGGAAAGTACGAGGATTTCTTTGTTCAAGGTGAAGAAATTTATACATATTCATTTTTCGGAAAAAGATGGGGTTAACTCCATCTTTTATTTATTTCCCCTTAAAATTATTCAAATCGTACATATTGCGATTGGGTTGACCCAAGAATTTACAATGTACGTAACACAAAATTAGGCAGGGGGAAAAGTTATGGCAAGTTTACGATTACATATAGAAAATAAAAAAAGCAATCAAGAACTAAGAAATATTTGCTTATATTCAATTGCAAAAACAGTATCAATATTCGGTAATTCTATTTATAATTTCGCATTAGGATTATATGTTTTACAAATAACCGGATCTGCTTTAAATTTCGCGATTACGCTTATTTTAGGGACGATTCCAATGATTGTTATGAATCCATTTGCCGGTGTAATTGCTGATAAGGTTGATAAAAAGAAACTCGTCGTTTGTATGGATTTACTAAGCGGATGCTTATTAATAACGGTTTATATATTAAGCAGCTATTATGGGTTAAACCTATTTATCATTTATACTACTACCTTTCTTATGACAGGATTTACAACATTTTTTGGAATAGGATTAGAGGCTGCAAAACCAAATATCGTCTCTAAAGAGAGACTAATGAGTCTTAACTCTATAAGTAAAATTATCGACTCTATATCTTTAATTCTAGGACCTATGTTAGGAGGCATTGTTTTTGCAGTCTTTGATATGAAAACTTTTATAATTATTAACGGTATTTCATTTATCCTTTCAGCTATATCCATATTGTTTATAAACTTTAAATTGTGCGAGCAATACATAAAAGAGGAATGTTCAATTAGGGAAATTAATTTTATTAAAGATATAAAGGAGGGATGCTCTTACTTAATGGAGCGGGAAAGCCTAAAAAATACGTTTAGTATTTTAATTTCACTTAATTTTTTCCTTGGATTTGCTGTAACTGTTCCATTGCCATACATTATTAATACAGTTCTCAACCTTAGTTCTAAACAATTCGGTTTGATTCAAGGGACTTTTCCAATAGGTATGATAGTTGGTGCAATCATAGTAAAAAAGATAACGAATCGCTTTTCTTATTCCTATCTATTGAAAAAAATAAGTTTTATGGTGGCAATTTTTATGATAGTTTCAGGTGTCCCTGTTCTATTCAAAAGTATTGAAATGAATAATATTGTATTTGTTCCTATGTATTGCGCTATTATGTTCTTTTTAGGGCTAATGATAGCATTAATCGATATCCCTTTAATTTATTTTATGCAAAAAGAGATTCCAGATGAATATAGAGGCAGAGTACTTAGTATTGGATTAAGTTTAGGTAAAATGATGCAGCCGATAGCACTGATATTATCAGGTCTATTATTAAATCATATTCCAGCCTACGCGCTTCCAATTGGAGGAGGAATCGCATTTCTTATTTTGAACCAGGCTTACTCAAATAAGTTAAATTTCGAAATTCATTCAAAAGGGTATAGTGTTGAACGTGATTAAATAATATCGAAAAAGCGCCGGATCCTTATCCTGCGCTTTTATATCTTAATTCAAATGTTCTTCCAATAATACATTTATCAATATCATCTTCTTCAATGCTAATAAATAATCCCCATTTTTTCAAATTGAGTTTGTAGAAATATTGTTTGTTGTATCATGTCTCTTCACTGAATACTTAGACAAAAAAGATCTTAAACGTTGAGAAATGAATTAGAGGGGGGATGGAAAAAGTATACGGTGAGTGGATTTTCTACCACTATAATACATGTTATCATATGTTCATATTGTTAAAACCTAAATTTTCCATCAAGGACGAGAAAAGGAGCTGTTATTTACTTTATTCTAGTCAAATACAGCACTTTTTTAATAGAGTTGTACATAAGGAAAAATGCGATTCAAATATATATAACGTCCTAAGGCACAATAAACAATATTCGTAGAGGAAATGAACGAGGAACAACAAAGAAAGAGTTGGAATGAAAGTAGAAATAATCTAAATCAAAGGGGTATATATCAATGAAACGTAAAATATTAACTGTAGTCTTACCAATTACATTAGCGTTAGGGGTAGGTTGTAGTAAGGATGTCTCCGAAACAAAGAAAACTGATAGTATAAAAGCAGCAGAAGAAAAGCAAGATGATGGTAGACTGAAAAGTGCTCATGAGTACAAAGAGAAAGTTAATGATGTAGCAAAAGAGTGGGTGAGTCAGTATCAGGTTATATCAGAAGTAATAGCAAAAGACCCTTCATTTGCTACTACAGAAAATGAGTTTAAAATAGAGATAGGTAATTTAAAAGTTGTAACACAGAAAATGAAAGAGATAAAACCACCTAAGAAATATGATGATTTACAGAAAGAGTTGTCTGATGCAATGTTAATGTACGAAGACTCTTTATCGGAAATGATAGAAGGTCTAGATAAAGGTAACCCTGAAACAGTTACACAGTCTTCTAAACATATGGATGATGCTTTAAAGAAGATAACAAAAACAATAAAGACAATCAAAGAAATAAAGGATAAATAGAAGTAATTAGATATCCTAATTTTGAAGTAGAGTATGATGCTGCACGTGTATTTATAGAACTTGAATATACCATTGGGATTAATTATTATATTAGTCTACCAAATAATCAATGTAAATTAGAGACTTTAGAGTTTAAGAGATTACTTTGAAGAAATACAGTGGTGACAGAAGGACACGATATTAATATAAATTAAAACACAAATTATAAAAAGCGCAGGATGGTGATCCTGCGCTTTTCTATCGTAATTCAGCTGTTTTTCTAATAACAATCTTATCAATATCATCTTCTTCATCACCAATAAATAACCCGCGTTCTTTTAAATACGCCTCAAAATATAAATCTGCTTCTGCACGTTCATCATATGGTTTTACAGATAGAACGAAACCTAATTTGTTTTGTTCCTCTAAATGAGAAGTGGAGATGTAGGCCGGTACATTGTGGCGTAAAAAGAGTTCTTTAACCGGAATAATCATATCTTTCATTAATTTCGTTAACATACCCATTTCAAACTCGAAATTAAAGCGATCTATGCTACATAAATCAGCGAATACTACACCGATAAAACCTGTATTAAATACTTCTTGATAATCTACTTCTTCGTTACCATAAAAATTCTTTTCGATTAAATAATTGATAAAGTAAGCCACACCATCACTTTGTTCAAATGGTTTCGTTGAAAGAACAAAGCCGATTTTCTTTTGTTTATGTAAATACACACATGACATATATGCTGAAATGTTATGTTCTTTAAATAGAGAGCTTGTTGCTCCAGATAGACCATCTAATACGTGATGAACAATTTGAAGTTTTTTACGGGCGAAATAATAGGATTTCTTTTGTAACTCCAATGTATCAATAAAGACAGAGCCGATAAAGCCTGTATTTGAAATAATAGGTGTTTGCTTTTTTCTTCCTCTGCGCTTTGATTGAGCCATTGTAAAAATCATCCCTTCATGTACAATTAAAATAAAAAGAACGTTTGTTCGTGTATTTATATTTTACTATTAAAACGCTATAAAGTAAAGGGTTTTTGACGAAAAAAACAACAAAAAAGACACCTGTAAAAGGTGTCTTAAACGCTGTAGGGAAGAGGATTCATCCATACAATTTATATTATATTATGATACAGAAACAATCTCTTCTGTATCTTCTACATCTAAATGACAGTCCATTGTACGAACATCTTGATCTTCATGACTTCCGAAATAAATAGTAATTTTCATATGTATCGCTCCTTTATTCTAGGAATACCTAAAATAATTACTAGTAATGTTAATATTTATTATATACCACTTTTTTCATTCCGACAACGTTATATCATTTTTTATTCTTTTAGGGCGCAAAGAGTGATGTAAAGAGATATTTTTATAGAAATAGGTACATTTCTTATATGTTATATTTAATACTGAAGTATTCGAATACAAATATTATGAAAGGAGCAAAATGAATGAATTTTAAACAGTTACTAATAGATAATTTTACATATAAAACTTCATATATCGCGCGGCAGGCACAGGGAATGAATGTAAAAGAAACGAAGGATTACATTGCTGTCGACTGTGGTTTACCTGCAGATACATTTAATATCATTACTTTACTAGACAATCATTTAACGGAAGGTTTCGAGAAACTATATAAGGAGGTAGAATATTTTAATCAAAAGAAATTTCCAATGAGTGTTTGGTTTTGGGACGAGAAATCAGAGGATAACATAGAGAACAAATTAGTAAAGATTGGATTAAAAGAAGCAGAACAGAATATCACGATGGTAGCAGACTTAAATACAGTTCATCCAACAATAAACATGCCAGAAAGTTTTACAATACACCAAGCCTCTTCGTCAGGACAAATTAAAAAGTTTGGAGAAGTGTTAGCCAGTCTATTTGGTACATTAGAGGAAGGGATACATGTTCAAGCTTTTTACAATCAAACTGCTTCTTTCGACTTATGGAATAGTGAAAATATGAAACTGTACTTAGGACTTTATAAAGATGAAGTTGTATCGGTAGGCTCATTAGTATGTACAAAAGATAGTATTGGTATTTATGATATAGCAACGAAAGAAGAAATGAGAGGAAAAGGATTTGGTTCTACTATGTTTAATTACTTGCTGCAAGAAGCAAAGGAATTAAACGTTGTTCAATGCGTATTACAAGCTTCACCTGATGGGATTAATATTTACAAAAAGGCTGGTTTTCAATCTGTTGGACAAATGACTGTATTTGAAAATCGACATTTATTTGAATAAATTATCCAAGTCAAATTGCTTTCATGTAGGAGTTAATACATCATTATGAAAAAGAAATATATTGTTACAATCATTTGCACCTTTACTGTAATAGGTTCTTTTGTTTTCCATAAAGTAAATGAACTTAAGTACACAAAAGCTATTAATCAATTGAATCCTATAAAAAATATTGCACATAGAGGCGCTTCTGCGTATGCGCCAGAACATACAATAGCAGCATATATATTAGGACAACAATTGAAGGGCGATTATATAGAAATAGATCTTCAAATGACAAAAGACGGACATTTAATAGCTATGCATGATGAAATGGTAAACCGTACTACAAATGGTACGGGGCCAGTTAAGGAATATACATTAGAAAAATTAAAGCAATTAAATGCAGGCTCTTTTTTCAATGAAAAACATCCAACTTTAGCAAAGAAAGAATATGAAAAGGCTAAAGTTCCAACACTAGAAGAAATAATTGAAATGTTTGGGCATCACACGAACTATTATATTGAAACCAAATCACCTGATGAATATCCAGGAATGGAAGAAAAGTTATTAGAAATTATCAATCACTATGAAATACAGGATAAAGTTATTATTCAATCATTTAGTGAAGAAAGTCTGCAAAAGCTACATAGTTTACAATTTAATATACCTCTAGTCCAATTACTTTCTTACAAGAAGGCAGTTCAATTAGCTGAATCAGAGATAGAGAAGTATAGTACATATTGCATAGGTCTTGGTATGAACTACAAATATATTGATGCAGCTTATGTAAAGAAAATAAAGAAACACGGATTAGAAGTTCATCCATTTACTGTAGATAATGCAACAGACATGAAAAAGTTACTATTATGGGGAGTTGACGGGATGTTTACGAATTATCCGGATCGTTTACATTCAGTTTTGAAGTTAAAAAACTCATGAATTAAAAGTAGAATTCTTAAAAGAATAATATAAGAGGTTATTAAAAAACGATGTAAGGATCCACTGTTATTCAATAAGAGTTCGTCATCCAGATGATAACATCATTAATTACATAAAGCCGATATTGAAATGAAATCCGAAAAAGAATCCAATACTTTTATTGGATTCTTTTTATTTAGTTCTAAGTGACTAACTTAAAGCAATATGATTTTGAATTTATAAATAAAATATTACATTGAGTATGATTTTTCATAATAATCATCAGAAAGTAACGAAAATGTAATGAATTTTAACTACGCTTTTTATATTTTTTTGATACACTGGCTACGAGAGGAATACCGATTAATGTAGGTAAAAACCAAAACCATATAGGCGGCAATAAATTAATTATGGGAATATGAATACCTATGTTTACTAATAGTGCGGTAACGGCACCGATATAAGAGCCTAACATACCTCTAATATGGTGATGAAGCCAATTTTTCCATCGTTTTTTTCGTGCAAGGTAGCCATAAATTGCAAAAGCATAAGAGAAAATTGCTACATAAAATAAATATGCGATTTTATCCCAGTTTATAATGGATAATATAATTGCAGTAAGGGTGATGACCACATAGGATGCATGATATATTTCCCCCCATTCCGTATGTTTTCCTTTCTTCTTTTGAGCAACCATCGCTACAATACCGGTGATTAAGCATATTGTCCCAAATAATATGTGGATGGTTAAAAGAATGTTAAAAATGCTCATAATAATTCCTCCTTTCTTATTTTTATAGTATTGCAGTATAGGAGAAAAGTTGAAACATATAGTTTATTCGTCTTAATATATTGAAATAAAGGTACTCTTAGAACAAATTTAAACGGACAAATTTTCTTGAATTTAGTGAGTCCCGTATTACGTGAAATGAAGGAGTGACTTCCATGTTTACATCTATTACATATTTACAATCAGGGAATGACAAGCAACAAAAGGTATATGATGTTTTGAATAAATTAAACATAATGGAGGATTTAGCTTTGTATAGCCCCGTTCTTTGCGGGACTATCCCAATAAGAATTGATACTCTTCAATCTGACTTAGATATAGTAATGGAAGTACATAACTTTGATGTTTTTGAACAAGAAATGAGATCTTTATATGGCTCTTATGAAGGATTCAAAATAAAAAAGAAAAAAATAAAAAATACCGAATCGATAAAAGTAAATTTTGAATTTGAAGGTTTTGAATTTGAATTATTTGCTCAGCCTAAGCCAGTGCGTAACCAAAATGCATATAGACATATGATAGTAGAGCACATGCTATTAATGCAGCATCCCCATATAAGGGAAGAAATTATTCGCTTGAAAGAGAACGGTTTGAAAACAGAACCTGCTTTTGCTCAAATATTAAATATTGACGGAGATCCTTATGAGGAACTTATTTTGTTAGGGCAGGAAATGAGATTGTGGTAAATAAAATACACAAAAACTCCTCTATAGAAAAAGAGGAGTTTTTGTTATGTCATTAGCTTACGGATTAATTCACTTAACAATTTAATCCCGTGAGTGATTTGTTCAGGGGAAGCATATCCATACGATAAACGTATGTACTGATCTGATTCTTCTTCATAAATACGTCCTGGGTTTAAAAGAATTCCTTTTGACAATGCCTCTGAAAATAGTTTTTTCATTGGAATGCTAGGTGCAACCTTTAACCATATAAAGAATCCACCGCTAGGAATATCCCACGATGCAACGTCTGCACAATACGTATTTAAAGCTTGTATCATTATTTGTCTTCGTTCTTTTAGTTGAATTCTTACATTTGCTACATGTTTTTCATAAAAACCTTTATTTATCCATTCAGCAGCAACTCTTTGGGATAATGAACTCGATCCATAGTCTGTTTGCATTTTTATATCTGACAATCTATCAATTACTGGTTCTGGACCTATGATCCATCCAATTCTAAGTCCAGGACTAAGTGTTTTAGATAGGCTACCAACATATAATACATGTCCATGTTTATCTATCGACTTTAAAGGAGCTGGAGGGGGTTCATCAATCCATAACTCGCGGTAAATATCATCTTCAATAATAGGTAACTGTTCTTTTTCACATATTTTTAATATTTCTGTTCTTCGCTTCTCAGACATTAATACCCCTGTTGGATTTTGAAAACAAGGAATTGAATATAAAATATTTTTCTTCTGACTGTATTTAATTCGTTTTAATAACTCGTTAGGTAAAACACCGTGAGAATCCATAGCTATACCAGATAGATTTATATTTGCTGATTGAAATACATGAAGTGAGTATAAGTAAGAAGGTTGTTCAAGTAAAACAGTTGATTCTCTATGTAAAAGGCCAATTGATATTAATTGCAATGCTTGTAATGCACCAGAGACGATTAATATAGAGTTAGGTGATGCATGTATTCCGAATGATTTTACGTATTTACTTATTGCTTCACGTAACGGTAAAAAACCTTTTTGTTCTTCATATCCAAAATAATCTAATTCCTCACATACACTTTTCATAATGGACTGCATTGTTTCTAGTGGAAAAAGTTGAGGCGCAAGTTCACCTTTACTAAGATGAATAAGTGTTTTATTTGCTTCTGCTTCATTTATTTCTCGTACCATTAACTTGCTAGGTTTATGAATACCAGCTTTAACATATTCACTCCAATCAGGCGGAGGATTCGTCGCTAATAATGACCATGTATTATTCGTTACAATTGTTCCTGCTCCGATTTGTCCTTGAATTAATCCATCTGCCATAAGTTCATCTAGCGCAGTTATCACAGTACTTCTATTTACATGAAATGATTTTGCTAACTGCCTTTGACTAGGAATTTTGCTTCCAATTGGCCATTCGCCATTTTCAATTTTTTCTTTCATATAATCTATCAACTGCCGATATTTGGGCAGTTTTTTATTCGTTGTCATATAAAGAACTCCCTCGATTACTTTAAAAATGAAAAGTGGTTGGTTTTCTTATTAAATAACTGGTTGAAGACATTGTATCAACTATTAAATATGATGAAAAGAAATAATTGGTAATTATAAAATGGTTGGTTTGAAGGGGAGAGAAAAAATGAATAATAAAAAATGGGATTTTCGGATTATTTGTGCTCATGCTTTTACGATTCTAATATGGGGGACTGCCTTTCCAGCAATTCGTATGGGGCTTGAATCTTATACACCTGAGCATCTTACTTTACTACGTTTATTAATCGCTTCATTTATACTGCTAGTTTTTTCCTGTATATACAAACTACGACTACCGGATTTGAAAGATATTCCAGCAATCTTTATATTTGGTGCTTTAGGGTTTACTATTTATCACATTGCATTAAACTACGGCGAAAAAACAGTAAATGCCGGATCTGCAAGTTTAATTGTTTCAGTAACACCTATAGTAACGGCAATACTTGCTTCTGTTTTTATGAATGAAAAAATGAAATTAAATGGTTGGATCGGTGGTGTAATTAGTTTTATAGGGATTGCTTTCATATCATTTAGTCAAGGAGATTCTATTCAATTGAATAGCGGGGGATTATTTATATTATTAGCGGCGATTTCAGAAAGTCTATTTTTCGTTTTCCAAACATCTTACTTAAAAAAGTACGGTTTCTTACCATTTACCATATATACAATTTTGTCTAGTACTGTATGTATGCTTATTTTTTTGCCAGGAATGTATACAGAAATACTAGCAGCTCCTCTTGAAGTTAACTTGAGCGTTATATATTTAGGTGTCTTTCCAACAGTACTCCCATATATTGCATTGGCCTATATTATATCTCGTGCGGGTGCTTCTGAAGCAACAAGTTCTCTATATTTAACGCCAATAACTGCATGTTTTGTCGCTTGGATATGGTTAGGAGAAGTGCCAACTTTAGTTTCGATACTTGGCGGAGGGATTACTATACTTGGAATTGTGATTGCTCATATTCCAGTATTAAGAAAAGAAAAACATAGCAATTTAGCAAATAATCAATCCGTATAATGCAATTAAAAAATGATTTTATGATACTTTTTTATATAGTTTCTTTCTTATGTTGATAAATATAATATTTTGTATTTCAGTTAAATATTGTATGTTACATTTTATGTAGTAAGCATTTTAAAAGGAGCTGACAACATAATGAAAGGAAAAAGAAATATTTTCACATGTATTTCTATTGTAGGAATCGGACTAGCTAGTTTTTCTAATTCTAGTTTCGCAGCGAGTGTAACGGACAATTCAATGCAAAATTCTATTCCTGTAGTTAATCAACAAGTAGCTGCTGCAAAGGAAATGAAACCATTTCCCCAGCAAGTTAATTATGCAGGTGTTATAAAACCGAATCATGTTACACAGGAAAGTTTAAATGCTTCTGTAAGAAGTTACTACGATAATTGGAAAAAGAAATATTTGAAAAATGATTTATCTTCTTTACCTGGTGGTTATTACGTAAAAGGAGAGATTACGGGTGATGCGGATGGGTTTAAGCCACTTGGAACTTCAGAAGGTCAAGGGTATGGGATGATAATTACAGTATTAATGGCTGGTTATGATTCGAATGCTCAAAAAATCTATGACGGTTTATTTAAAACAGCAAGAACTTTTAAAAGCTCTCAAAATCCTAATTTAATGGGATGGGTTGTCGCAGATAGTAAAAAAGCACAAGGTCATTTTGATTCTGCTACTGATGGGGATTTAGATATTGCGTATTCTCTTCTTCTTGCTCACAAGCAGTGGGGATCAAATGGAGCAGTTAATTATTTAAAAGAAGCACAAGACATGATTACAAAAGGTATTAAAGCTAGTAATGTTACAAATAATAGCCGACTAAATTTAGGAGATTGGGATTCTAAAATTTCACTTGATACGAGACCATCTGATTGGATGATGTCACACCTTAGAGCATTTTATGAATTTACAGGTGATAAAACTTGGCTCACTGTTATTAATAATTTGTACGATGTTTATACGCAATTTAGTAATAAGTACTCTCCAAATACAGGACTTATTTCAGATTTTGTTGTAAAAAATCCACCACAACCCGCACCTAAAGACTTCTTAAATGAGTCAGAATATACAAATGCATATTATTACAATGCTAGTCGAGTACCTTTAAGAATTGTAATGGACTATGCGATGTACGGCGAGAAGCGAAGTAAAGTCATTTCTGATAAAGTATCTTCATGGATTCAAAATAAAACGAATGGAAATCCTTCTAAAATTGTGGATGGTTATCAATTAAACGGATCCAATATTGGTAGTTATCCAACTGCTGTATTCGTTTCGCCATTTATTGCTGCAAGTATAACAAATAGCAATAATCAAAAGTGGGTAAATAGCGGTTGGGATTGGATGAAGAATAAGAGAGAAAGCTATTTTAGTGATAGTTATAATTTATTAACTATGTTATTTATTACAGGAAATTGGTGGAAACCTGTACCTGATAATAAAAAGACACAAAATCAAATAAATGATGCAATTTATGAAGGATACGATAATTAATTAAATTTGAGAATGGTTACTCAAGAAAGGAATTAGCATACGCTAGTTCCTTTTCCATCTATTGAAGGTCCTTTGCTACATGATGTGGTTGCTATAAGTGGATTAGTTAACCCAAGTTTTTTTGAATTTGCGCACCGTACAGTGAATGTAGATACATACGGAGATACGAAAGGACAAACATTTGCTGATTTTCGCCCTAGTTCAATATCTAAAGGAGCCCGTATAGCTTTAAAAATAGATGAACAAAAATTTATTCAAGATTTTATAAAAATCATGTTATAGGCTGTTGGCGAAAAAGGGAATTATTTCAATACGTTGAATTTAAAATATATCCTCTTTATAAAGGAGCTTACAATATTGAATATCCAGTTAAAGGTTGTTACGAGAGAGAATTGGGAAGATGCATTAAAGTTACAAGTTAAAGAAAATCAAAGAAAATTTGTTCCGTCTGTAGCAGTCTCACTTGCTAAGGTATATATAAAACCAGATGGTGACAATGTAGAATATATACCATTTGCGATATACAACGGCGATCTAATGGTTGGTTTTGTTATGCATGCTGTTGTAAAAGAAACAACTGATATGTATTGGATAAATGGATTTATTATCGATCAAAATCAGCAAGGGAATGGCTACGGAAAAGCGGCATTACAGGAAAGTATCTATTTAATAAAAAATACATATAAGGCGTGTAAAGAAATTAGATTAACAGTACATAAAGATAATATCTCTGCAAAGAAACTATATGAACGTTATGGTTTTCAGTCATTGGAACATGATTATGATGGTGAGCAAGTATATCGCTTATTCGTTTAATTATTATGTAGCAAAGGTGTGAAATGAATTATGCAATTTACTGAAGTCAAAATTGAAGTATTTATCCCTGAAGAATACATTGAAATGTTGAGGAATGAGTTAAATAAAATTGGTGCTTGTAAAACGGGAGAATATGATCATTGTCTGTCCTATAGTTCTGTGAAAGGATACTGGAGACCGTTAAAAGGCGCATCACCTTTTAACGGGGAAATTGGTCAGATTTGTGAAGGGCAAGAATGTAAAATTGAAATAAAGTGCAAACGGGATCTTGTAAAGGATGCACTTGAAGTTATTAACCAAATTCATCCGTATGAAACACCTATGATTTATATTATCCCGATATTAAATGACTATTTTAATCAAATATAAAGTAAATGAATGGGAGGAATAACAATTGAAAAATAAATTTCATCATATTGTACGAGCTGTTATGATTAAAGATAAAAAATTGTTAGTGGCTGAATACATTGGCCATCATTATTTTTTACCAGGTGGTCATGTTGAAGTTGGCGAATCAGCTGCGAATGCATTAATAAGAGAAATACGAGAAGAACTCGGAGTAAATTGTAGTATAAAACAATTTTTAGGAGTCATAGAAAACAAATGGCAAGATAAAGAAGTTCTTCACCATGAAATCAATCATATTTTTGAGATAGATTCACAAGAGTTACATATTGATTTCGTACCAAAATCTAAAGAATCTCATTTAGCATTTCACTGGATAGATTATAATCAAGAAGCTTTACATACTTATAAAATCATGCCAGCACCTTCAGTTAAAGAGTTACTAGAAAGAAAGTTAAGTGAGGAACTATTAAACTGTTGGATTAGCAATTTTTAAACGCCTCTATCAATAGTAAATCCGTCTGCCAAAAGGAAAGTAAGAAAATAGGCTAAAAAACAAGGTACATCACCTAGAGTAATTTCATATTTTGTTGATGTACGTATTTAGTCTATAGCCTTGTTTCTACTTTGGTTGCAAAAATATATTACTTTTCATATTTGAGCGGAATTTACATTTATAAATGGAGGGTTTCATAATGAATCAATTTCAACAAGAACTACAATCATTGAACCTTAATGATTATCAAACTGGTAATGTTGTGTATTGGGATCAACAACAAAGTCAATATCCATACTACTACATTCAAGACGATGCACGTCGTTGCGGCGGATGCGGAGGTTGTGGTGGACGCTGTGGCGGATGTGGCGGCAGATGTGGTGGTTGTGCAGGTCGTTGCGGCGGATGCATAGGATGCGCTGGATGTTTCGGTTGCTTTAATTGCTGGAACTGGTGGATCATTTAAGTATAGAACATCAAAGCTAATTTACTTGAAAGAAAGGTGTGAAAACTATTTTGCACTTTTCTTTCTAGCTGTAATTTTTATGCGTATTGAGGGGGATGTATTTGTATACATATGATAAGTTGATTGCTTGGGTAGAGAATATAAAAGAAAAAAACCATATCTCTGCAACAGCACTTTGTATTATAAAAAATAATAAAATCGTACTAGAACATTATAGTGGTTATCAATCAAATACATCTATAAACAAGAAAGTAACAGCATCTTCACAATTTAACGTTGCTTCTGCTAGAAAAAGTTATTTAGGATTAATGATAGCGTATGCGCTTTACGAGGGGAAAATAAACTCTATTGATGATGAAGCGATAAAATATTTTAAAGACTTTGATCCTGTATTGCTCGGTAAAACGACGATAAGACATTTAGTAACACATTCGCACGGATTAGAAGAAACGAATGACGGGACAATTTTTCGTGAATTTGAACCGGGACAATCATGGGCGTATAGAGATATTAATGTAAGAATGATGACACATCTTATTTATCAGCTATATAATAAAAGTTTTCCTGAATTGTTAAGAGAGCGTGTGTTTAAACCTGCTAATTTTCAAGAAACCGGTTGGAGAGTTCAGCAAGATGAAAATTTAGTTGACGTTGTTAATAATCCAAATGAAGACGCGATTAGTGAAATTGGTACAGTAGATGACGGTACTGAAAAAAATCTATTTGTCTCAGCTAGAGAATTTGCACAGTGGGGAAATCTTCATCTAAATCAAGGCAAGATACATGATAAACAAATTGTTCCACAAGAAGTTATAAAAATTGCTACAAGTTTGCAGAGTCCAACATATATAAACAAAGATCTACCGCAAAATGGCTTGTTTTGGTTCGTACAAAATAAACCTGCAAGATTAAGTGAACTTGGTGAACGCGTTCCAAAAGGATCTTATCAAATATTAGGGATTACAGGACCGACTATTTTAGTAATACCCGAATATAAAGTAGTTGTTGCAAAAATGTACAATAAAAGATACAACTACGGTGGTGATAATTATTTATATTATTTACGTAAATTTAGCAATTTAGTCGCTGATACATTTCGTAACAGTAATAGGGCATAATTACTCCTATAATGAAAAGGAGTGAAAGAAAATGAAAGATAAAATAAATAAAAACAAAAAGCAAAACATTAAAGATGTAAAAACAGAACAAAATGCGATTTATAGCGATCCTAAAGACGCAGCTAATATGCAAACTGTACCGCAGCCGAAGGATTTTGATGAAATCGAATACTAATTTTTATTCATCCGACTAAATATCGAATAAAAAATACATCTTAAGTCCCATCACATGAAAGAAATCTTTTGATATCCTATGTACATAAGCATTTGAAAATGTCTTATCTTAACAAAGCTTTCTTTAAGTAAATCTAATATAACCTGCAAAAAGACACTTCATAATGGAGTGTCTTTTTGTGTATATGAACTTAATTACCATTTTCCGTACAGTATCTTGAAATTTATGATGGATATACTAACTGTGAAAATTCATGTCAAGATGAAAGAAGGGGACAGTTAGTATGAAACAAAATTCAATAAATCCGTTACTAATTGTTCTAGGTACAATCATTGTTCAAATTGGCCTTGGAACAATTTATACATGGAGTTTATTTAATCAGCCCCTGGTCAGTAAGTTTGGATGGAACCTCAATGCCGTTGCGATAACTTTCTCCATAACAAGCTTTTCTTTATCATTTTCAACTTTATTTGCAGGAAAGCTACAGCAAAAATTAGGACTTCGTAAACTCATCGCTACTGCAGGGATTGTTCTGGGACTCGGTTTAATACTTAGTTCACAAGTTTCTTCCTTACCATTACTATATTTATTAGCAGGTGTTGTTGTTGGTTATGCAGACGGAACTGCTTATATTACATCACTATCTAATTTAATTAAATGGTTTCCAAATCGGAAAGGCCTTATTTCTGGAATATCTGTTTCTGCATATGGAATGGGTAGCTTAATCTTTAGATATATAAACGGAAGTCTTATCGATAGTCTTGGTGTATCACAGGCATTTTTATATTGGGGTATCATTGTTTTACTTTTAGTATTAACCGGATCATTCTTCTTACGTGAAGCAATAGTAAGTAACGCCGTAACTGAGACATTACACAATGATTATACGCCTCGTGAAATGATACGAACGAAACAAGTATATCTCTTGTTTTTTATGCTATTCACATCGTGTATGGGTGGTCTGTATTTAATCGGTATGGTAAAAGATATTGGGGTACAGCTCGTTGGACTTAGCGCAGCGACTGCCGCTAACGCCGTCGCAATGATTGCAATCTTTAATACAGTAGGTAGAATCATTCTTGGAACGTTATCAGATAAAATTGGTCGAATTAAAATTGTCTCTGCAACGTTTATTATTATTGGATTGTCAGTCTTTACTTTAAGTTTCATTCCACTAAATTACGGCATTTATTTCGCTTGTGTAGCAAGTGTTGCCTTTTGCTTTGGTGGTAATATCACAATATTCCCAGCTATTGTTGGAGATTTTTTCGGCTTAAAAAACCATAGTACAAATTATGGGATTGTATATCAAGGTTTCGGATTCGGTGCACTTGCAGGTTCATTCATTGGAGCATTACTTGGTGGATTTCAACCGACCTTTATTACAATTGGTGTTTTAAGCGTTATTTCTTTCATTATTTCGATATTAATTCGTCCACCAAAAGCAGAGAAGAAAAAAGAAATAAAGCATTTACATCGAAAAGTAGCGTAATACTAAAAAGAGTCCTAATATAGGGCTCTTTTTTATTACAAAACATTTAATTTTCTCTTTTTATTTATTATGTAACCTATTATTGTGTAGGAAGAATGGCGTTACTTAATTGAAAGTGAAATGATTTGAGAAGCAGTAAAGTTGTTTATTTCTTAAGGGATCAAGTAGCAGATTAGTAGAATATTCATATTGTTTTATAAAGGAACTAAAATGTTGTTAAAAAACATTTAGAAAATTAAAGTTAACCAACTTTGTAATGGAATGTGCACTTTATTCATAGACCATTATTTTCTTATAAATTTATCATGAAGGTAGTTGGCTTATATTGGTTACAACCATAATTTCTTCTGTTGTGGCATTCACTACAACAAATATTGATGATATTTTTATACTCCTTGTTTTATTTTCACAAGTAAAGACAGGAGAAGAAGATAGAACTTTCCAGGGGAAAACTAAGATGAAACAACTTTATATTGTTATTGGACAATATTTGGGGTTTAGTGTAATTATTTTTCTAAGTATTATTGGTTCCTTAAGCTCTTTTTTCATTCCTATATCGTGGATCGGATTATTAGGATTCGTACCAATTTATATGGGTGTTAAAGGACTTTTATCGCATCGTTCTAATAAAAGTAATGAAGTCATTGATAACGCTTCTGGTTCATTATTTAAAGTAGCTGCGATTACATTAGCTAATGGAGCTGACAATATCTCAATTTATATACCAATGTTCGCTAGTCAAACCTTGGGAGCAAATATCGTTACATTAATTATCTTTTTTTCCATGATAGCAATATGGTGTTTTATTAGCTACAGATTGATAAGAGCTCATATTTTAGCTAAAGAACTTGAGAAAAATTGTCATATTATAGTTCCAATTGTTTTAATTGGTTTAGGAATATTCATTCTTTTTCGCAGTAATACAATAGCATTATTTTATTAAAATGTTGAACTGACGGACGCTTTAATTAAAATAGATTGAACAATGTATAAAGCCTTATTACAGATGAAATGTAGTAGGGCTTTTCTTTATTTTAGTGAAATGAAACAATTGTATTAGGCTCTACAACTACTAAGTTAGACAGGACATTACGATTATTAAATTGAATAGATACCATAAAAGGAGCGTGATAATTAAAATGAAAATAGTAAAACAATGGGTCCAGGAAGATAGTGATTACATAAGAGAAAAAGTAATTGAATATAATCAAAAACATATTTTAGATGAAGAAAAAAAGCCTTCAGAAAAAATTAGTTTTATAGTGAAAAATGAAAATGAAGAAATAGTAGGCGGTATAACTGCAATTACATTTTGGCACCACGTACATGTTGATTTCCTGTGGATTTCTGAAGAATATAGACACGAAGGCTATGGAACTAAGTTAATAAAACTTATTGAAGAATTTGCAATTGAAAAAGAATGTAGGCTAATCAATTTAGATACTTTTAGCTTTCAAGCACCGGATTTTTATAAGAAGCATGGTTATAAAGTAATTGGAGTGAGTGAAGATTACCCGAAAGGACACAATCATTACTATTTAGAAAAAAGGTTATCAAGTATATAGAATCCAAAATTGAATCAATCATAGCATAAAGAGCGTACGTTGAATGATCATCTTCAAAATACGCTCTTTTTATATAGAAATGAAGGGTTATTGATTATAAACTTTGCAAAGAGCAGTTAAATGAAATACTCAATTAACTTTTTTATATTTTAAAGCGATTAAATGGTAGAATGTAAAAAGACAGAAAATTCCTATTGTTAGAGGTGGACTTAGATGAAAAAAGTAAATGTTACATATGCACTTTTATACGATAAAACGAACGAAAAGATCTTAATGGTAAAAAACAAAGGGAAAAATGGTTCTTATTACACATTACCAGGTGGCGCAGTTAAATTTGGGGAAACATTAGAAGAGGCAGTAATTCGGGAAGTGAAAGAAGAAACAGGGTTACATATATGTGTAAAAGGGATTTGTTCCATTAGCGAAGCCTTTTTCGAGGAGAGAGACCACCATGCCATTTTCTTTAATTTTTTAGGCGAAATAATAGGCGGAGAGACATATATATCCCGGCCTAAAGAAATTGAAGAGATTACTTGGATGGAATTACATATAGCAGCACCGCATTTACGTATTCCGGAACATTTGCTAAATATGTTAAAAAAGAAAGAAACGGTACCTTACGTTTTTAATGGAACTATCGTTCATCAATCTTCATAAAAATATTATTTCATTTTAGGCGGGGGAAAAAATGGAGTTTATCGTTAATCACAAACATTTCACACAAGCACTTTCAGATGTAAGTAAAGCCATATCGACAAAAGCTTTCATTCCTATATTATCTGGCATAAAAATAACAGCAGATCAATCTGGAATTACTTTAATCGCAAGTAACTCGAATATTTTCATCGAAAAATTTATACCAAGTTCCATAGAAGACGAACGAATTACGACTATCTTAAAAGCAGGAACTATTGTTGTACCTGCAAAATACTTTATTGAAATTATAAAGAAAATGCCAAGCGATGTATTAATAAAAAGTCAGAATGAGCAAACAATTACCATACAGTCAGAAGAAATTACTTTAAACTTAAATGGCTTTCCAGCAAATGAGTTCCCTAACGTACCACAAATAGACGATCATGCAGAAATAAAAATAGAAACGAAACAATTGATTGATGCGTTTAAACAAACAGTCTTTGCAGTAGCAAAAAATGAATCTAGACCCGTTCTTACCGGAGTACATATCGAGTTAGACCATAATAAATTAATTTGTGCTGCAACTGACTCTCATAGACTAGCTATACGTGAAACACTAATTTCTACTAGTATGAAAGCAAATTGTATTGTACCAAGCGCAACCATTAATGAGCTTTTAAAATTAATGAACAGCAATTTAGAATTCGTTTCTATTTATCTTTCAGAAAGTCACATTATTTTTACATTCGGCACAACTACATTATATTCAAGACTAATCGAAGGGAAATATCCTAATATTTCTACACTCATTCCAAATGAATTTCAAACTGTTATTAACATAGATAGAAAAAATATATTACAAGGTGTAGATCGTTCAAGTTTATTAGCAAGTGAATGGGCGAATAACAACGTCAACTTAGAAATCATCAATGAATCCACTATTAAAGTTTCTTCTAATGCTTCTCAAATCGGCAAAATATCTGAGACACAACAAATAGATACCATTCGTGGTGAAAAACAATTAAATATATCTTTCGATGGACGTTTTATGGTTGAAGCCTTGAAGGCAATAAAAGAAGAAACAATTACTTTAAGCTTTGGTGGCTCTATGAGACCGATATTGATTGAAGCAGGAGAACAATCTGCAATAGTACATCTTATATCACCAGTAAGAACTTATTAGGAACAAAGGAAGGTATCACATTATGTACAAGCATACATTATGTTTTATTAAACGAAATGAAGAAATACTGATGCTAAATAGGGAATATGACCCTGTAAAAGGACTATGGAATGGGGTAGGAGGAAAAATAGAAAAGGGAGAAACACCTTTAGAGAATGCGATTCGCGAAATAAAAGAAGAGACTAATATAGAAATTAAGCAGGACCAAATCCAATTTAAAGGCATTATTAAATGGGAGGATTCTTCATATTCTGGCGGTATGTATGTTTATCTAGTAGAGCTACTTGACAAATTTACATATCATACTTCAAAAAAAGTTACTGAAGGAATTCTAGATTGGAAAGAGATTTCTTGGATTCTTAGTGATTATAATTACGGTGTAGGAGAGATGATACCTAAATTTTTAGTTGAAGTGCTCCACAATGAATTAATATTAGAGCACAATTTTGTTTTATCTAATCATAAATTAATAGATTATAGGAATAAAGAATTAGCTAAGCAGGACAGCTCTATAGATAATATAATTCAATTATAAAAAGTAAGAATTGTAATCTATCATACACAGCAAAATAATTATCAGCTAAATATAAAAGCCATAGATTATTCGATGAGTAGCTAAGGAGAAAATTTATATGAGGATGAATGTGATGAAGAAAATAATTATTTTACTCATAGGTATCGTTCTAATTACTATTGCTTTTTATCAATACAACAAAAAAGATGGTTTAGCTAAAAATGATAAGGTGTATGTAGAAGACTTTAAAGTTAAAAATGATTCAAACAAAATACAATCTGCTATTAATAAAGCAGAGTCAGGTAAAATTAAAACTGTATTGCTTGATGATAAAAAATATAAAATCACGTCACCGATCGTTATTAAAAAAGGTGTAAAATTATTATTTGGTTATGGAACACAATTAGTCGTTGAGGGGAACTTTAGGGTTCTTGAACTAGAAAAGAATGCTTCTATAGAAGGAGCATATATAGCTATCGATGATCCCAAGTTCAATTCAGAAGTAATCTATTTGGATGGAAAAAATAAGTACTATAACACTTGGCACAAAACACAAATAAAAGATATAAATATTATCAATTGGACAGAAACGAATAAAGGTACCGGCATTTCTTTGTATTCTGGTGGGAAGGAAAATGAAATTTCATATATTAATTTTGAAAATATAAAAGTTGTAGGGATGGAAACGGGGTTAAAATTAGTAGCAAAGAAACCACAATCTGGACATGCATGGATAAATGCCAACCGTTTTATGAACTTCTCTCTTGAAGATTGTGTAAATATGATTTATTTGGATGGTAATGTAACAATACCAAATGAAATTAGCGGGAACCAATTTACAAACCTTCAAATACAGCCTTCAAATAAAACGAAAAGTATTGTAAGGGTAAGCGGACAGCATAATGAGATTCATGGAATGGTGTGGGATTTGAATAAAATAAAACATGAAAACGAACTTATTGAACTAACTGATAAAAGCATGAATACAATTATTGAAATGTCCAGTATACCAGCAAATAGAGTTTTAGATAGCGGAAAAGCAAATATAGTGAAATAAACATTAAAACAAAAAAAGAGCGAATTCCATATAAGAGAGTTCGCTCTTTTTATATTTATAATTATATTTTTCTCCACCAAGCTGATGAAGGATAGTCTTTAGATTTTAACGTAATAGATTCACCAATTTGAGGCGTTGTAACTTTAACTCCTAAACGGTTCGCTTCTTTCGTAACACGTTCTATCGGGTCACTCCATTCGTGTAATGCTAATGTAAAAGCACCCCAATGAATCGGAAGAAGTAATTCTCCTTTTACATCAATATGAGCTTGTACCGTTTCTTCAGGCAACATATGAATCGCAGACCACCTTGGATCATATTGTCCACATTCCATTAACGTAAGATCAAATGGACCGTATTTATCACCAATTTCCTTAAAGTGAGGGGCATAACCGCTATCACCACTAAAGAAAACTTTAGTTTCTTGACCAAGAATAAGCCATGAACACCATAACGAACAATCTCTATCTGTCATACTTCGTCCAGAGAAATGTCTTGCAGGAGCACAAACTAACTTAATATTATCAAACGTAATTTCATCCCACCAATTATGTTCACTAATTTTATTAGGTGAAACATCCCATTTAATAAGATATTGTGCAACTCCAGTCGGAACATAGAAATGCTTTGCACGATCTTTTAATTGCATAATACTTTTATAATTTAAATGATCATAGTGATTATGAGAAATGATAATCGCATCAATTTCTTGAAGATCTTCACGTTCTAAAGAAAACGTACCACTATAACGTTTACTATTAAAGACTGGGAATGGGGAAGAGGCATCTCCAAACATAGGATCTAATAACAGTTTTTTACCTTCTATTTTTAAAAGAGACGCAGAATGACCAAACCACGTAACGCTCTCTAAAGATCCATTATCTTTATTCGATAAAACAATAGGTAAATTTTTCACAGGACGCAACTTAGTTTTCATTTTAAAGTAATCAGTCGTTAAACCTATAATATCTTTCGGTTTAAAACTTACATCAGTGTGAATTTGATTAATATATTTCTTTTTCATTCGTTCTCCTTTTTACGTTTAACAATATACGTATGTTGTAATTGTAGCTATTTGTAGTGTAAACTATATCATTTTATCTTTCATCTTAAATGAAGTACATTTCATAAATTCGTCAAATTCATTATTCGTATATATAAAATACAAACCATGCAGCAGATAAAATCAATATTAAGTAAATGTAAATTGTTTTAATTGAGTAAATTCCTTCTTAAAAGCAACAAAGAACATACGTTTCGTTATATGTTATAGAAGAAGATAGGCCTCTAATTATTAAAAGGAAGGAGAGGACGTAAGTGCAAATAGAGAGAAAAAAGAAAGTAAAATGTAAACTATCAAAATCTGAAATCATTCATTTGTATACTGAAGGGAAGAGCACCTCAGAAATCGCTATGCTTGCTAATGTGTCTGCAAGGTATATTCATATGGTTCTATCAGACAGCAACGCTCCAAGGCGCGCTATAGGGAGTTGGAAGAGAAAGTATGACATAACAGAAATTTTTTTTAAACGTGGTCAAATAATATGGCTTATATTTTAGGGTTTATAGCAGCAGATGGTGTCATACAAAAAGAAAATCAATGCGTCAGTATATCACAGAAAGAAAGTTACATTTTAGAAGACATAAAAAAAGAACTAAAAACAAACCAGCCACTATACCAAAACAAAAAAACGGGCGTATATATGCTAAATATTAATAGCAAAACAATAAAAGACGATCTTATGAACATACACGGAATTATGCCATGTAAATCATTTAATATCGAACTTCCTTATGTACCAAAAGAATATTTACATCATTTTGTTCGTGGGTATTTTGATGGGGATGGTTACGTCAATTACGAAACTTATACAGTTAGTTTTGTAGGTGGATCCTATAATTTTATGAATTCTTTAAATCAAATACTACAAAATCACAATTTACCAACTGATTTACTAAATCAAAATAAACATTACCGCGTCATTTTAACAGGGAGAAAATCAATACAACTATTTTCAACTTGGATTTATAAAGACAAAGATATTTATTTGCATAGAAAATATGAAGTATTTCAGAAAGAAAGTCTAAGTATAGATCAATTACAAGATCGGAAACTAAAAAGAACTCAAGCCGCTGTTAAGCAGAGGAAACAAAATTTTCTTAACGAATATATGAAAAATAAATGTATCGGTACAGCTTGTTCTAATTTAGAAATAGGCGAATCAACTTTTAAACGTTGGTTAAAAAATGATAATCAATTTACAAAAGACTATGAAAGAATTCATTCATTATAAAAATGTAAGAAACCTTAGTATATCTATGCTAAGGTTTTTAATTTGGGATTATTAGAGGACACTCATTTTCGTTTATAGAACTTAATAAATACATAGATTTTACAATGAATTTATTAGTAAGGGAGGGAATATGAAATGCTCACTAATAATAGTCCGGAGAATATACTACATACAGCTTATGAAGCAAAAATGATTTCGTCTGGAGATAATTCGCCATCTATAAAAATAAAGGGAACGAAGCTTCAATATTTACTTGTAATGCTTCATCTTGGTTTTGAGTCAAATATTATGAAAATGGTGCTAGGTTGGATGAATGAGGAATTTGAAGAGCACATTAATTCATTAGAAGTAGAGGGGTTATTGAAACAAACAGGAGGGAGGTACTATCCAACATGTATGGTTATAACAGCTTGTGAAGGGAAAAAACTTTATAATCTTTGTGAACCTCTAATTAAACAAACACTTAAGATCATTGAAAACCATTCAAATCAAATTGAATTTATTTCAAAAAGAATCGACACGTTTAATCATTTATCTAAAGAATCGTATAGTCTTTTACTGTATAGTGGTGTGTTATTAGATTTTGGACAAATAAATTACATTGAAGAAAACTATTTAAAAAAGAAACGACCTTTAAGAAATAAGAAACGATATTATTATGCTATTCAAGAACAAGAACTAACAGATATAGAGGCTTTCGGGATGTATGGGAATACGTATTTAGATTTAGGAGAAGTTCAAATTAGTCTTTATGGAAATTCTCGATATTCAACATTAAATTTAATAACAGCAGATAACGAAACATTTGAAGAATGTTTTCAAAACAATGATACTGATATTAATTATAAGAAAAAGCAATTAGTAAAAGGTTTCGTAGCAGCAGATAGACAAATAGATTTAAATTTAAATGTAGTTTATGAAAAATTAGGCTTATATCAAAATTCACAACCTATTATCCCGGTGTTTAAAACAACAGACTTATCTACGCTTAACGAAATTGCAAACACAATCAGTGAAGATTTAGTCTTATTGTTTAAAGAAAACGATAAACCTTTAAAACAATACTTTGCCAGTAGCAGATACTCAAAAGAAATAACTTATGAAGAATTCTTTATCTGGTGGTATCACTTTTTCTATACAAAAGTAACTGAAGAATTAATAAAACAAGGTGTAATTATAACAAGCACACAAAAAAATCAAACGTACATAATCCATTAATAACTTTAAATTAAAGTGCTAATATACTTTTACAAATGTAGCAGCTGAATGGAGAAATAATTATTAGTAAATAAGAGATAATCTGAAATTAAAATCTAATATAAAGAAAACAAGATATTCAAAGGAGAGAAGAATCTTGCAAAAGAAATTTATCAATCCAGAAACGATGCCACCAACTTTTGGATACTCACATGTAGTCGAAGTTAGTAACGCTAAACGAACAATTTACATATCTGGACAAGTAGCAATTAACACTTATGGTCAAATAGTTGGCATTGGTGATTTAGCTACACAAACGCGACAAGTATTCGAAAACATTAAAAGTGCATTAGATACTTTGGAATTACAATTTAATGATGTAGTAAAATTAACATTTTTCTTAACAGATATTTCTCAAATGGCCAATGTTAGAGATATACGAGATCAATACATTGATACTAAAAATCCACCAGCAAGTTCAGCTGTAGAAGTTAGAAAGTTAATTAACGATAACTTTTTAATTGAAATCGAAGCAATTGCTGTAGCAAACTAATTTTAAAAACTTATTATGAATCATATCCATGCAATTCGTTTAATGTGTTCATTTAAAACGAATTGCATTTTTTATTGTCTTAAATATAATTTATATCTGGAGACATTATCATCAACAACTCATAAAACAACAACAAATAAGCACACAATCGATTACACAGAATGAATCCGATGAAAAGGGAAGCGTAACAATATACAATAACATATAATAAGTTTATTACTTTTATCCAGTTAACATAATATATATTATAGGTAGTTATAGAAACAAAGCAATATCAGGTATCAAAATCCAAGTAAACTATACTTAATGAGACGAAACGGAGATTTTTAGTGAGATTCACATAAAATCTTATTTAAATGCATTTATACAGTTTTTTATCGTTTTTTTAGTTATTAATCCATCACAGCAAATCTTAATCAATAAATGATTAAGATTTAACGAATCAAAATCATTTTTGATCGGCAAGAAATTTTTACACGAAAAAATTATTTCTATACAAAATATAAATTACTAATTTTATTTTATGTTTAACTTAATGAATTTATTGCTATTTACACACGTTTTATAAATTTATATTATTTGTTGCTATTCCTTTTATTTACGCTTGACTTTTATTATTCCTATTGTTCTACACTCTAGTTAACATAACGTTTATTTTTAATATAAAAAAATCTCCCTCACCTTCAGGAAGATTTTTAGCTTGCAAGTATTTTCATTTATATATTTTTAGTAGCAATCCCAATTGTAAATAACATTGGAAAAATCTAGATTTAACAAATCGCCTTTTTTTATAAAGAAATTAGCAACACCAGAATCTCCCCACATAATATTTAATGAGTCGTCAGTATCGATTTGCAGCAATAAAATGTCATGTTGCTGGTATTTTTCTTCCCATTCTCTTGGATCTGTCTGTGTGAAAAATGGATAACCACCAATTTTATGTCCTTGATCTTCACATAAATCATCGTACAGTTCGCCTAATTCTGTATTATTTTCTTCATCAACGATTTTTTCCCAATCAATATCTTCACTAAAAATCTTTTCAAATCGATAATCTCGTGATGTTATTGGTTGATAACCTAATTCAAACTTTAGTTTCGCTGCTTCAGGTATGATAAATTCCTCTAATTCTAAAGTGTTTAAATAACTAAAATCAGTAATAACCTTATTTAAATCTTCTATAATTGTAGAATGATAAATAATTCGAAAGTCTTTTTGGATTGTTGGAAGATCAAAATCTGCTCCATAAAGCTCATCATCAGCACTTACGAAAAACTGTAACATTCCCTTTTGTGGCATATATTCAACATGCGGCATTTCTGCAAAGTTTAGTTGCGCAAGTAACAGCATAGGTTGCCCATTTGAATCTGTAGGATGCTCTTGATCTATAGGTAAATACGGATAACCACCAAACTTACTTTCAAAAAGAGTTGTCTCAGCTAATGTTCCAGACACTTTAACATACGGTTTTACACTTTCTTCTAAAATACTACGATACTGCTCTAGTTCTTTCGGAATTTGAAGTTGATACGTATTCTTCATCACAATTGCCTCCCTTTCATAATAAATTGAAAATGCCTTACTTAATTATATAGCAAGAGATAGCTTCGTTAAAAATTGTTAAAAATCCGTTTTCACCCTCGTTTTTTGCGCACTTGGTGGACAAAGTAGATTATGTTCTAAAACCTTTTTATTAATAGTTCGAATTAAATCCGCTGCTTCTGCAGTATTTGTATGTTCTTTTAGTTTCTCTTTTAAATTATCAATTTCCTTTGAAAGCTCAATCCACCTTGGTAACACATGATTATTCTTTAACGTTCTATACAATTGCTTTTCAGGATTGTACGAAAGATTTTTATCAAGATTAAGAGGTTTCCCTTTACCAGGTAAATTATCGAATGACCCTTTCTTTTCTGCCTCTTTAACAATAGAACTAATATGATCCTCATACGTATAGGAACAAACTTTCTCATCTTTTACTAAAATCTCTTGCTTTTTTATTTTTTTATCTAGTTCTTCTTGATTCCTAGATTCTCTCTCCTTTTTATTTTTTAGTGTCGTTTTTGTAAATTCCAATGCCCTTAATCCATCGAATAGCTTTTCTCGCCACCATACGCTATCGTGTCCGCCTTGAAACTCTTCATAAGTGGTTTGGTGTTTCTTCTTTTCTAAAGCTTTATATAGACGTCTATTAGCCGTTAAAAGAGGTTCGTTTTCAAGTTCACCTACTGCTATGTGAAAATAGAGATGAGTCGCATTAGAATCTATTGATGAAATTTGCTTTTCGATCCAAGGAATTGTATTTTCATAATCATTCTTTTTCCAATGTACGGATCCAGACATTGACAACACATTCCCGAAAATATGTGGATTTTGAAGTGCTGCATAAAAAGCTGCTAAGCCACCAAGACTGAAACCAGCAATTGTTGTATGATTCTTTTCTTGATAAACGTGATACTTAGCTTGAATCCACGGAAGTAATTCCTTCGTTAAAAATGCATTCATTTTATCGTTATAAGTTAGCTCTTCTAATCGATCGACAGGATCTATAGCAACAGCAATACAAGATGGGATTTCTTTTTCGTAAATTAAATAATTAAGTGTTTTTGTGATTGAAAGGTCATTAATGAATGAATTCCCATCAAATGCAATGAGAAGTTCTTGAAGATGTGAAGTGTGAGAATAATCATGAGGCGTATAAATATGAATTTTGCGTGTGTTATTTAAAATCGAACTATAAAAAGAATATGTTTCAATCTTTCCGGATGGATAATCATTTGAAGGAAAACGACTGCTATACTGCACGTCCATACCTATTTTTAACACAGACGCTTTATTGGCACCTTCTCCAAATACATTTTCATTAAATTGGTCTAGTTGGTACTGTTCACTACGCTTTATCCAATCATTTTCAAAAAAATCATTTACTGTAAAATAATAAGTTGAAATAAAACTCTTATTCGTCCTAAACGTAACATACCAAATATCTGTCTGTGACAATCGTTGTAATTGATTTACAGACAGATCCCAACCAGGAAAACTACCGAATACATAAACGTTTTCAGTATTTTGATCGCCTAACCATATATACGTTATAAGCAAATACTGATTATCTACAGGATATTGTTCTATTAGTGGCGTAGTATTTAACTTTATCTCATGCAAAAAAGTATACAAAGCTTTCTCGTTTCCATGTTTCAATTGATTCATAAGCTCCTCTAATTTAGGACTAACTATTGAAGTCACCCCTTTTCCTCCTTTATAGTTCTGTCTTTTCGTTAGAATACCTATATAAAAATTGCATTAGGATGTTATGTATCTAGTTGAGTTATTTATTAGAAAGTTTATCAATTGCTTGAATAGAAAGTTCCAACGCTTTTATTCTTCTTGTTAAAAGTGTTCTTTGAGGACTACCGGCTTTAGACTTATCGTAGGCTCTCTCAATTGATGGAAGCAAACCAGCAAGGATGTTACGAGATTCTGCTAACTCTTCTTGGTTATACTTATGACTTTCTTGATTCCAAACGTTTTCTAGCACTGCTAACCCTACACAAACAGCGTTAAGTCGTTTTTTCACTAATGTAGTATTTGTACCTTTTTGAGTCATCTGAGATAGTGCATTTTCAAGTTTACGGATTGTTGACTGTAAAGATTTAATTGATTCTACTTTATCTACATTTGATACGTTTTCCATATTAAACCTGTCCCTTCTTCGTTTCTAAATTAGTTTTCTTGATATTTGATAATACCATTTAGAAGCGAATTTTACTCGAAATATTTGAGTTGGACATGAATTGAAAGGAAAACGGCTAACAAACTTCTGTCTCCTCCCTCACACATTCTCTATATGTACTTCTTTTTTCTCGTTAAAATACCTACATGGACAAGTTGTTAATATTGTATATTTTATGAACAAAAAACGTACAAGTAGCATAACTTGTACGTTTTTAAACAGTAAGGTAATAAAGTAATAGCTTTCGGGTCTTTTCATAATTCATGAAATCTCTATACAAAATGGGATACGTAACAATTTCTGTTTCTAGAAAACGATATTGCGGAAACCACTCGAAAAACGATATCCTTAGCCACTTTATTTGACTAAACACAATCTCCTGTTCATTATTATTAAGCACGTAACTTAAAGTACCTGCTGTATGCATCCAATAATAATTTAAATCAGCGCTTATACAATCATCTTCTGTAAACATATTATTAAAATCTTTTCGTATTTTTCGAATGTCACAATTCGGAAACGGTTTATACAGCAGACTAGGCATTTTCTGCAATTCATTAAAAATAACCCTTTTTCCTAACTTCAACTTTCCACCCCTTTATTTCTCTATCCAACTTAATAATTTTTCATAATGATATTGAGCATCTGTATAGCCAAGATTATATAAATTAACGAGCTTTTCTTTACTTCTTTCTATTCCGCTTATTGGAAGCTGTACGCTAGGCTGAATAATATAAAAGTTGTCTTTTTGTTTTATTTGATGCATATAAGATATCGTCTCATTATAAAAACGATAATGTTCTACTAAAGATTCTGCGATATTCGGATATTTCCTATATAAAATTTTAGCTAGTCCAGAAAATTTATTTCGCTGCTTCTCATATCCTTCTGGTTTTGTCATAATTACAACGTTCTTTTCATAACCATCAGTTTGAGCTTTTAAAACCGGTATAGGATCTATAATTCCTCCATCTAGCAATTTTCGATTATCATATTCTACAGCAGGTGCTATAAAAGGCACTGAGCTAGATGCACGAATGATTTTTAAAATATCATTTCCATGTTCTGCTTTATTATAATAAATAGCTTGTCCTGATTCGCAGTCAGTCGTTCCTATAACAAACTGTTCATCTGAGTTTAAGAAAGTTTGAAAATCAAATGGTACAATTTTATTAGGTACTTCATCAAACAAAAAATCCATTCCGAATAATTCACGTTTTCGAATCAAATTTCGATAAGATATATAACGATGATCTGCTACTAGCTCTGTATTTACTTTTTTATTTCTCCCTTTTTGACGTGATAAATAAGTGGCTCCCATACAAGCTCCAGCGGATACGCCAACTACATAAGGGAAGAATAAGTTCTTTTCCATAAAATATTCGAGTACGCCTGCAGTATATAAACCTTTCATTCCTCCGCCTTCTAATACTAAACCGATATTTTTCATGCTATATCCCTCTGCTTCTTTTTTCTTACTTACATATTAGCATAAGATATTAAGATGAGGTTATATAAATGAATTGCAATAATAACCAGAAACTACTAAAGTAATATCATAATTTCTTAGTAAATAGCATGGTACAATATAAGTAACACATTCCACAAATAATGGAGGAGGAATTTCCTATGGGTTTATTTAGCGGTATTTTAGGAAATGCATCAAATACGAGTACAGAAAGTGTAGAACGTGATTTAGAGAAGATTATGTTAGAAGGTGAGAAAGTTGAACATGCTTATAAATTAATTCGTGATTTAATCGTATTTACAAATCGTCGTCTTATTTTAGTAGATAAACAAGGGATATCAGGTAAAAAAACAGAGTATCATTCTATCCCTTATAAAAGCATTACACAATTTAGCATTGAAACAGCTGGGCATTTTGATTTAGATGCTGAGCTTAAAATTTGGGTATCTAGTTTGAGTACGCCAATTACGAAGGAATTTAAAGGTGACGATAGTGTTTTAAGCATTCAAAAAGCGTTAGTAACCTATACGACAAAATAACGTCTTTTCGTATGTTTATTCACTTTCTAAATTACTAACCCGAGTATTTTGGAAGAATATGCATTAAATTTGTATATTTAATCTTAAATAACATAAAAAGGTAAAGCGTATTTCAAATGCTTTACCTTTCTTTTTTGTAATAAATAAGTGTAGTTTTATCATTTAATTTCTTTATTACTTCCGTTCTTTTATATCCCATCTTTTCGTATAGAAAACAATTTCTTTCTTCTTCTAAAATCGTAGTAAGTTCAAAACTTCGTGCTTCTGGAAACATCTCTTCGATTAAAATAAGTACCTTCTGAGCGATTCCTTTCCCTTGATAGTTTGGATGAATGAACATTGGACTAATCCAAAATTTAAATGGTATTTCTTTTTGAGATATACATATCGCTCCAACAAGGCTCGAATCTATTATCATCTTATAATAGTTACTGCTAAGATTATTTATCCTTAAAATAGTTTTTTCAATGGATTCATTTGCTGGATTTGTTTCATAGTCTTTATATTTATTTAATAAAGGGCTAAATGAGTCTATTTGCATTTGAAATAAAACTGCTGCATCATTTTCTGTTGCCTTCTCTAAAGTAATATCCATGTTACCAATTTAGTCGATTTCTTAATGAAGTTATATGAGCTGTATGATGACGTCCGTGCCATGCATATAGTCCTATTGCAGCAGCAAGTTTTGTTTCACCAGTCTCTGGATGGTTAAATGTCTTTTCCAGATCTTCAAGTTCTAAAGAATATAAAAGGTTAACCCATCTTTTATGTAATGAATCTAACATTACTAGTGAAACATCTACTGGTAATTTAGAATCAGGTAATTCTGCCCACTTCTCTTCTTTATAAGGTTTAATCGTTGGATTTTTTTCTGTTAGTGCTAATTTAAAGCGTATATAGCTATTCATATGGCTATCCACAACGTGATGGACTACTTGACGAACTGTCCATCCGCCAACGCGGTACGGTGTGTCTAACTGTTTCTGATCTAAATCTTTGATTGCCTTCGTTAGTTCATTAGGTAAATTTTCAATTTCTTGAATCCATGTATCAATCATTTCTTCAGTTATAGGACGTTTGTATGTAAATTGCCCAATTGGATAACGTAAATCATTCATGAATAAGTCCCCCTTATTATAAACGCGAAGTATTTCTCCAAATATAATGTACAAAATTCACATGTTCTCCATTTAATTCTACAGATGTTGTATCTGCTTCGTTATGATAAGAAGAAAACCCGCTTTTTTCTAATACAATTTGTGATGCGAGATTATTAGAAGTTGTTTTAGCATGAATCTCATTAATTTCCTTATTTTTCGCTACGTCTAAAATTAATTTTACAGCTGCAGTTGCAACTCCTTTTTTAGTAAACTTTTCTCCAACTCGATATCCTAGCGAACTGCTTCGAGTTTCCGAATCTATATCTACTAAATTTATTCGTCCTACAATTTCATTTTCTTCGTTACAAATTAAATAAAAATAAGATTCTCCATCCGCCTGTTCTATTAATAAATCGTCTAGTAGTTTTTGAAAATATTCAAAATCAAAATATTGCGAGCCACGATTTGGTACCATTGTTTCGAAAAAAGATTTATTCGTAAGTTCAAACGTAAATAAATCTTTAGCATCGTGTTTCTTTAATTGTTCTATGTATATTTTCATCGCATTTACTCCTTCTATATCTACTAACTGTTATATATTCTTTTTTAATCAACTATTTTCCTGCTATTTCTTTCGTTTCAGTAACACAGCAAGTAGCACTTTCGGATGAAAAAGATGAAATGGACTACGAATTAAATTCATCACTTTTACTAATCGAATATAAACATCAGAATCAGTTGCAGATAGTTGATATATTTGTTTCGTATACCATAGCTGAAATTTTTGTTTTATCGTTAATTCTCTTTTTAGCTGTGGATGACGTGATATTTCCGTTGTTGTCATTTCCCAAGGAGTTTGTATGATATGAGCGGTCTCTTTATAAAACTGCTGTGTAAATGCATGATCGAGCTTTTGTCTCCTTTGTAAAAGTAACTGCAATTGGTGAGCTTCCATAGCTGCAACTGAAACACCTTGCCCGAAAACAGGATCAAAACGACAATGTGCATCTCCAACGACCAATAATCCTTCTGGCATATTTGTAGTGAGATCAAATCTCCGACGTACTTGATAAGGAATTTTATACGTTTTGATCTCTGAAATTGCCTCCGCTTTATTTAGGAAATCCGTAACATTAGAAATTGATAGATTTTCAGCAAACTTATAAAATTCCTCATCTGTTTGTGGTGCTTTCTCATTTGCATATCCGCTGAAAGTAACAAAATAACGATTATCTTCAATCGTTTGAATAAGAACACCATACGGATTGTCAGGAAAACTTGGAGACATTAGCATATTACAACAGTCTAATTTCTCATTTTCTTTAAGCTTAAACATTCTAGTTGCGTAAAATAAATCAATACGTACTTTCTCTTCTTGCACTTCGATATTGTATTCACGTAACCACGATATGCTTTTTGAACTAAATCCACTTGCATCAACAACAATATCTGCTTGTATTTCTTCTTGTGTGCCTGTCTCTAAACATTTAGCTTTTACTCCACATACTTTGTTAATCTTTTCATCTACTAATAATCCTTCAACCAGTGTTCCAAATTTGCTGGTGATATTTGGAATTTGATGTATTCGTTTTTGAATATGCCATTCAAGCAAAAACCTACTTTGTTGAATCATATGTACTTCTCCTATGAATTGCTGTTTCCATAAACCAAATTGATGCCATTTTAAATCACGAGTAAAGTTATTTACGATACTACCTGCTTCTATTAATTCATTCGTAATAGTAGGAAACAATTTTTCAATTGCGTTTTCTCCACCTTTTAATAACACATGAGGATGATTACTTTGTGGAACTCTTTTTCTCGAAGACTTTCCATCCCATCTTTCACCAGCTTCTATAATGATTACTTCTTTAAAAGAAGTTGATAGAGCTTTTGCTGCGAGCTTTCCTGCCATACTTCCGCCAATAACGATAGCCTTATTAAACATGTTTTCCCCCTTAATAAAAAGAGATCCTGCTTTGTATGAATGAAACAGGATCTTAAACTAATTAACTTCTTTATCATTATACTTAAAATACATCAGTAAATTGCAACGTTAAAATTAAAATACCTAATCCCCATACGTAATACGCGAATACTTTTAAGGAGTGACGTTTTAAATATTGAATCATCCATGAAACGGCTATGTAACCAAAAAACGCAGCTGATAACGTTCCAACAATTAAAGATGTACTAGAAATAGATTCTGCTTTCCCTTGAAAAACATCTACAAATTGCAAAATGATTGCTCCGACAATGGCTGGAGTTGATAATAAAAAAGAAAAGTAAGCCGCAGTTTCGCGGTCTAACTTCCTCCATAATGCAGCGACGATTGTCATACCAGAACGAGAAATTGCCGGAAAAATAGCAGCCGCTTGAAATGAACCGATGATAAATGCGTCTTTATATGTAATGTCGTCCATTTTTTTACGACCATTCTTTTGTTTATCCGCCATGTAGAGAAAGAATCCAGTCACTAAAAACTCCCAACCAATCGTAATACCTGTTTTTGAAATATCCTCAAAAAAGTCTTTAAATAACAATCCGATTACAACTGCGGGTATCGTTCCGACAATAAGTAGTAGCATTAGTTTTGATAATGGATTTTTGATTAAATATATAAATTCTTTTTTGTAATAAATAAACAACGCAAGTAAAGTGCCAATATGCAGCATCGTATCTAAAAACAATCCTGCTTCATCTAATTGAAACAAATGTCTTCCTAAATAAAGATGTCCTGTACTACTTATCGGTAAAAACTCTGTTAAACCTTGTATAATCCCTAATATAAAAGCTTCTAACCAATTCATGATGGTCCCCTTTCTTGTTTGCTTGTACCAATATATGAAGGGTAAATTTTCGATATGAAAAAAACTATATTTCTCTATGAATTTACTTTTATTTTATGGATATATATGTAAAAGGAGGTGCGAAGGATTACTATGTGGCAACATACGAAATTAGGCAATATATTACTGTGGATAGGACCTATTCTTGTGTTCGTTGGGTTATGTATGACAAATGTTATTTCTGATATTCCTTTCTTTGAGGGAAAACATAAAACGATTGGAATTGTACTTATATGTATAGGTGTATGCTGCTTTATTGTTGCAAATCATTTGAAAAAAGGAGAAAAATATGAGGACTAATTTTAAATAAAAAACAATCCCAGTATGTGTGCTAGGATTGTTTTTTTATTACTTATTTATAGAATACTTTATCAACGTTATATTTTGCTTTGTATTCATTAATGATATATGTTTCGTAAATTTCTCTTTCTGTTGGATCTTCTACGATACATGCATCAATGCGGTATACTTCATCACGGTGATTTTTAATTGGTGAAACATTGTCTTCAAAATGCTTCTTAATACGTTGTCTAATTTTACGAGCCTTACCTACGAAAAGAAGTTCGTCATTAATATTGTAAAACATAAAAATGCCGCCTTTATCTCTAGGGAACAAGTGGAAATCGATAAAACCATTAATTGGAGTGATTATTGGCTCGTCTCCTTTAATAACTTGTTTACGTTCAGTAATTGAAACATCAGCTTCAGGAATATTAATTTTAATCAAGTTCATTCACGTCCTCTTTTATTATAAAGATAAATAATAGCATACATATGTAAGAAAAGCTACGCTAAGAGGCATATTTCATTTTATAATTCAAATATTATAGGTGTATCATGTAAACTCTTCTTCCAAATCATATGATCACTTGATTCTCCCCAGTAATCCTTTAGTACATAACTAGGCTCTCCAAACTTCTTCGTCCATATACTTTGCGCTTTTTTGTAGCCACTATCTAAACAGAATTCTGTTATTCCTCTGCTAAGTAACGTAAGAAACATTGTGTTTAGTAGCAAACTTCCGATACCCTTTTTTTGATACTCTGGCAGTATAAAAACAGTTCCTATTTCATACAAATCCTTAAGTACATCGCCTGTACAACTATTAATCAACGTACTTGCTGGACCAACTTCAATTGTTCCAATGATTTTATCGTTATTTGTATCAATTGCTAATAAAAAGTAACGTTTTTCTCCATTACTATCAAAATCTGTTTTCAAATATTGCTTTTTCATGTTAATTTCATTTTCTATGTCATCCAATAGTTGTGATAATCCTTCGTCTTTATATGTATTCGTAATAACTATACGGAAAAATAAGTGTAGTTCCTCTAAATCATCCGAATTTGGTCTCCTAATTGCAACGTTATACATGTTTTAAGTCTCCATTCTATACAAGTGTTAAAACCATACTCTATATACTCTATTCAACAATTTTCTACAAAGCCCTGCATAGATCCAGCAGTATAGAAAGCTCAGTATAAATATTGATAAAATAATTTTTATATCCATAGTTGTATGAATAGTAGGACCAAGTACTGGAAAGCGGAAAATATCTAGAACAATCGTAATTCCTATAAGTAGACAAATCGCAGAAAAAGAAATTACCCAAATTCTCCTCTTGAATTGTATAAAGGAAAGTCCTAAGGCTATACCTAATAAACCTGTAGTAAATGGGAAAACAATTAGTTCACTTGGCTCAATAATAAATAATAGGAGAATAGTAAGAATGTAAGAAAGTACTCCCTCGCGAATAGAGTAGCAAATAGCCAAAAAAATTGGTAATGTCGCAAATGGGCTAATGAATAACCCTATACCAGGAATTAAGTTCCCCGCTGCTTGAAACATGGTCGCCAAAGCACTCATTAAAGCTGTTATGACTAGCTTATTTGCTAGGGACAATTTTCTTTTATGAACAAAGTTCGCATCATTCTCTATCATAAGTTGACACCAATAATGTACAAACCGATTCATCAAAATACCCCCTAAAGATACCTAATTCATCACTTTCTATATTATTCATACACTAGTGGTTTATGAGCTGCTTTCTACTTGTTATGAGTTACTAGACAATAAAAGGCTTTTAGGGGGAGGAGAAATTGTACGTTTTGAAACAAAATGAAATCCTTGTATTATTAAACTGCGAGTGTATATCGTATTAAGGAATAATTTCAAATATGGTACCTTTGTTAAAATCAGTTACTTTCATAGAACCGTAAACTCCTAAATATAACCTAGTTTGATCCAAATTTGTTCCTAAACTCATATAATAAGCTGCTTGCGTACCAAAATCATAATTGGTTTCAATAACATGAAAGTCAGTATGTTTACCGTCTGTACCGGCTCTAGTATATGCTAAAACCCCTTTAATTGATGGCCGAGACTCTTCTTTCCTAGCAAGGTCAGTAAATACAACACTACCATTTAAATTGGGGATTGCAGTTCCCATATATGGCTGAACGCCTGTTAGTGAAGTTCCACCAAACTTATCTGGTCTGGGGTCTTTATGAAAATAACTAATTAGTGGCTGAATACGCTTTGCAGATAATTCTATTGTTTCATTATAATAAGCCATTGCCCTCTCATCCAAAGTAGGATTCTCAGAACAGTGCCTTATAAAAGAAGTAGGTAATTCTCCTTCCCATCCCCGCCAACCAAAATTAATAAATCCAACTTGATTGGGAGTGAATCTCGTTACATGCATTTGAACAATTTCGGTAACCGGTATTGGTTTATATTGAACAAATGAAAAAATAGACTCTACAATATCTTGCCCAACATTACCGGCGTATTTGATATATTGATTATAAAATCTTTGGAATGAAATACCGGTTATATTACGAACACCTTTCGCAATTAATGTAAGTGTTTCTTGTATAGATAGAGGAAGTTCATTAAAGCGTGTAACGACTGGAGGATTATTTATGAATGTATTTTTACTTACATCGATTTCAATAATTTTACCTGCTATTTCTAAATCATCTTGGCTTAAATTGAACGGATCATAACCCGAGCCACCATCTCCATTTGTAAAAACAAGTTTCCTCGTCTCTGGAGAAAAGTTTAAAGTATTTACTCCATTATGATTAAAAAATGGGCGTTTTATATTAAGTAATGTTCTGCGTTTTTGAGGGTGACCGTTTGATTGTAAAATCCATTCTTCAATTGTATCGATATGATCATATTGCGTATCTCTATTTAGCCATTTTAAGTTTAACGTTTTCGGGTCACAAGGATTCGGTTTAAATTGTTCAGAAAGTGCACCTGGTCCTTGGGTTCCAGCGACTGAATAATGAAGATAAAATAAACCGTTTTGATAAAATTGTGGATGAAATGCTAGTCCAAGCAATCCACGTTCATCATAACCACTACTGGACACGCCTTCTTCAGATGTACCTAATGTAATTATTAGATGACGAATATTTAAAAATGTTTTTATGACTCCGTCTCCTATGTAGAAAATCTCCCCTAATTGAGTTGCAATAAATAGTCTTTCAGCCGAGTCACCTGGAAGAATAGCTGTTTTTATTACAGTGGGTAAATTTATGTGATGAACAATGGGTCGTAAACGAACCTTCACTTTTGTCAATTAACTTTACACTCCTCTATATTCTTTTTAATAGAAGAATATGATTAGAGTGATCTTATTAGTATTAAATAAGTTGCATTCCTTTTTTATTACAATTTTGTATATAATATCATTATAAATAAACTAAGGAGCTACTTATGACAATTTTACTACAAATCATCTTACCACTTATATTTGCACTATATTTATTTATCATCTATCGTAATACGACTATTGGAAAAGCCGCTTTTCTTTTAGCAGTCATTATTGGGATTTTTGGTTTAGAGAACATTTTTCAACATGCTAATCTAACAAATCATGCTATTTATCCATATTGGGGCAGTTTGAAGGCTGTTGTTATCGTTTTATCAGTCATATTTCTATTTAAAAAAGGTAGTTTAACAGGAGGATATTGATTTGTAATGCTGTACATTTTTTCTTATTAGACTGCTTTTATTTTATAAAAAAAGAAATGTTTATGTAAAAACACGAAGTGATGTGTTACATATGTCTATAAATATTATTTCTATAGTTTCTATAATAATATGGATTGTGTTGATTACAGAACTTATAAACCCTTCAAAAGAACAGAATGGACGAAAAATAGTAATGTTATTAACTGCTGGTTCCGCATCAACACTTATTTTAACGGTTTCATTTATTCAAAATATCTCGTTTTGGAATTGATAGTGATATAACTAACAAAAATATGTATACATAAAAAAGATTAGGACCGTACATATTAGACATATCTAAAATGTACGGTCCTTTTGTTTGCTAGTGGTTCACTTATAAGTATGTGATTCTTTTACAATTCGAATTTCTTTTTAAGTTTCTTATATTTTCTATACGAATGTCTAACAATGTTTAACATAAAATACGGTATTTTAACATCGAAAGGCAATTTATAAATGAAAGGCAAATAAAATGTAAAATATGCCTTTTCTAGGTCTCTCCACTTACTATCTTCTTTTGCTTTTAAGAAATCAGATACATCGACTACATAACCTCTTCCTTTTTCCATCATCACATTTTTCCCGTGAACATCACAAGGAGTTAATCCTTGTTTTCTTGCATACTCTAAAGCTTTATTGATATCAAGGATCACCTGTTTAGGAATTTTAATCCCCTTATGAATAGCATCGTATAAGGTAATTTCTTTTAAACGCTTCAATACTATGAAATTTTCTCCTTTATATATAAGCTTTGAATAAGAAGGATGATTTCCGATTCTGCGGTATACTTCTGACTCTTTTTCAATTCCTTCCCCTTCTCGCGCATAAACTTTCACGACCCAATCTTTGTATTCTTTGTGCATGAATACTGCAGCATAATTACCTTTCCCTAAACACTTCCAAAGTCTAGGAATATCTTTAACTACTACAGGCTCGAATTCATCCTCACTTCTTATGCTTACCTCTTTTAATAATTCGTCCTTTATTAATTCCACAAAACTATTTATACTCATCATTTCCACTCCGGTTTTGCTAAAAGGGGGCCCACCCACATTTTAACGAAAATATACACTAAGCGAATTTTAGCATAAAACGAGTCATCTTTCTTCTTAAAAATAAAAAGAGGACTTGTTCTATTTGAACTGTTGAATACTTAATATGTATTCCGCTATTCATAGTCAAAAACCGTACAACATAAAAATATTTCTAACTATTTTCATTTTTTTAGAGGCGACTGTATAAAGCCTTTCTTAGTGCAAGTGCTCTTAGTTCATTGGCCATGCCAAATCCATATTTGATTTTAAAAAACGACACTAAGAAAAAAACCTTGTTACAAATGTAGTGTAGCAAGGTTTTTTTAAATTATTGAATTCTTATTCCACTACTATCTTTGTTAGCTAACACTTTTATTGTTTTAATAGTCTTTTGTTTAATTCCCACAATGCTGTTTTGTTGCTATCCCATTTCAAAAGCGTTACTGCTTCCTCAAAGCATAACCATTTATAATTTAAGTGTTCTTTAGATAATGAGATGTTTTTTGTAGGGACTTTAACTCCAAAAGAAAATTCTTTTATTACATAAACCTTATCTCCTCAAAGGAATTCTCCAACCACATCCTCTACTGGTAGTGAAGACACAGAATCTAATTGTATATATGAACATTCACTTGTAATACCAGCCTCTTCAAACGCTTCCCGTTTTGCTGATTCAATAGGAAGCTCACCGTCTTCTCCACCATCAGCTATCCCTTGCCAATAACCATAATCACTTCGGTTGAAAATCGCATATTGAATAGAATCGTCAGTTTTTATATAAGGAAATATCAATACTTGATATGGTGCTCTCATTGCTTAACCTTCTCTCGAAAATAAACTTTAAATAAATAAAAATAAAGAGCCGACATCACAATTCTACATTAATAATGCAGGTTTATGGTGGTGGCCCTCTATTTTTAAAGAATTTTGTTTTTCATAAACAGGCTTACTCTTGACGAAGGAAAAAATGCTTATTCCCTGTCGAATTCGCTTAGCATGTTTTTTTCTAAATGTTAGCAGTACCCCATATTATTCAATTGCCCCAGCAACGTCATAATCATTTAAATCTAATTCAATTAGTTGTCCCAGAGCTAATTTAGCAAGTTCAGACCCTAAATATGGACCTGCAGTTAAACCTGAAGCACCTAATCCGTTCGCAACGAGAATACCTTCAAAATTAGGGAGCGGACCAATAACAGGTAAGAATCCAGGCGTAAATGGTCTGAATCCAACTCTCGTTTCAAGCATTGTAGCATTTTCTAATCCAGGTGCAACTGTTAATGCTTTATGGAAAACTTCATTTAAACCACCAGCCGTTACACGGTGATCGAAACCAGTATCATTTTCATGTGTTGCACCAATTACGACATGGCCATTATCAAATGTTAAAATGTATTGATCATTTGGCGGCATAACAACTGGCATATTTTCTGTTGCTGTATTTTCCATTTGCAGGTGAACAATTTGTCCTTTTTGGAACGTAACTAAGAAATTAATTCCTAAAGGGTTTAAGATTTCGTTTGCCCATGCACCTGCAGTTACAATAACCTTTTCTGTTAAAATTGTTTCATCGTTTACTTTAACTCCAGTAATATGGTTACCTTCACGGACTAATACTGCATCGCCTTTTATAAAAGTTGCACCATGTTTTTTCGCAGCGCTTATTAATGCGTTGCGTAATAATCTTCCATTTACTCGTGCAGCACCACTAATATGAACAGAACTATATTCTTCTGATAATGCCGGGAATAATTTTTTCGTTTCTTCAGCTGATAAACGCGTAATTTCACCAATCTCTGGTGCATCTTCACGGCGTTTATAAGCTCGCTCTTCCATTTGATCTAGTTTTTTCTCATCAGTATGTAAACTAATTGCACCTACACGGTTGTAACCTGTATCCGTTTCACCGTCTTCTTCTAATTGCTGAATTAACGAAGAATAGTAACGTGCACCGCCTTTAACAATTTTATACCATGCTTTATTACGACGTTGCGAAAGCCATGGACAGACAATACCTGCTGCTGCATCCGTTGCTTGACCTACTTGTTGACGATCCACTATAGTAACGTTCGCGCCAGCCTTAGCAAGATGATAAGCAGTAGACGCTCCTAAAATTCCAGCTCCAACTACAATATACGATTTCATTTCAAACACCTTTTCTCTTTTACTAATTATATAAATATAAGAACATTTCTTAGTATAATGGAAGGAATACTTTTTTCAATGTACTCATCGCAATTAATTGTTGCATCATTGTGACTTTCCTAATCTTATTTCTTCTTTTTGCGAAATAAATCAATTGTTTTATAGCCTTGTGATACAACCTCAATCATCTTTTCAAAACGTTTTTCACGTGTTTTTTCTTGTTTTACAGAAAACAGATTACGTGCCCAATCTTTTTTGTATCCAGGTGTTAAACTTTGATAAAACTTAAGTTCAGTTGGGTGATTAGCTAATAAAGCTTCAACATCTTGAATTCGATCTGCATAATCAGCTACACATTGGCTCATTGCAGGCGTTTTCGTCGCTTTTTTCTTTTCACGTTTTAAACCTACAACAGTAAAGACTTCATCCATACTTACCATTCGTGCAAATTTAATATCGCTTTCTCCCACATAACCATCTTCTCCAACGTTTAATGCCGGAAACATCTCATCACGGTGAATAAAAGTACTATAACGAGCATTACCTTTTTTCGGATATGCGAAGAACACGTAACCTTTTTCAATTAGTAATTCTTCATTACTAATAATAAAATTCGTTTGTTTCACCATTTCATCAAGTGTTTCTACAAAAATAAAAATGGCATCGTGTTCTTTTGAAAATACAGTTTCTTTCCCTGTAAAAACTTCGTAATCACTTGGTTCATTAATAACAACCATATTCGTATACTTATTAAGTTTCAATTTATCGATAATTGACATAAAAATCTTCCTTTACATTCAAAATTCATTGTTTATACTTTTTCATACTGTTCTAGTGTATTATATCTATTAAGAAAATCAAACTTTAATAGTTGTTTTAAATTTAAATTAATAAAATAGCCGGTTCGTTTTATCATAACTCAATAGCAAATAAAGTATATAAAAGCTCTCTATATTGATCTTCTGTAATTTCACGTTTCGTTTTTTCGCCATGAACTATTTCAGTGAAACTAGTATTCGTTAAAGAGACATGGCCAGATTCCGTCAATT
>NZ_QNUD01000050.1:0-43872 GCF_008042405.1 Bacillus sp. SH7-1 | reverse complement strand
AAATGTACAAGATAATGTAAAAAATAATGGACCAGTAAGCAGTAATGCAAGTGTAAGTGGAACAACGGTTCAACGAGAAGTGTATGTTCAGGATAATGTGAAAGAGGTAAGGAAATCAGGTTTAAGACAGAGAGGTAGTAGACGAAATCGAACAGATCCATTACGAAGAAACTTATATTAGGAGGGATTAAGTTGAAAGTAATTGATATTGCTGACAGAAGAAGAATTTATTTTGAAATGAAAGAACGCGAATTACAATGCAGTATTTTAATGACATTAGCTGGATTTGTAGCAGCTGCAACTTTACTTGTTTTTCAGATAAGGTTTGATTGGGAGCAGCTATATCATTACATTATCACTTTTTTCCTTTTAATTTATTTTTCATTTAATCTGTATTCGAACAATAAATTATCAAAAGAATGTTCAAAACTAAATAATAAGCGGAAGGGATAACAATATGGATAATTGGTTATTTGCTATCTGCATGTTAGGAGTTGCGATTGTGATAAGCAGGATCGCAACTTTTTTAAAACAAATTTTTAGATTACTAAAGCGAAAAAAGAAGAAAGAACCTAAATGGGTTACGGTAATGAGTGCGGAGTATATCGATAAAGATTTTTTAGGTAGAACTTTTGAAAAGAAAAATGAAAGGTGAATTAAGGCATAAAATTATAAAATGAGGTGAATTTTATGGAAATGCTACGTAATCCGAAAAATACAAAGCAAGAAATTAAATTAGCATTCTTCTATATAATCGATGCAGGAATTGTTGGTTTAATGTTAATCTTAGCAAGTTATATGCCTAAAATCATTCCAGTCGGTGGGTTTGTAAAGATTATGTTTTATGTGCTATTTGGAATTGTTGGACTGTTCTTATGCATTAAACCTGCTAATAGTCCTACCAACCGAAATATAAAAGTTATATTAGATATGCTTAAACAGGATAATAAAAATTATCATCCAATCGAAGTAAATACGATAAGTAGTGAAACAGAAAAGAAATAAAAAAGAGAGTACTTAACTAGTACTCTCTTTTTTTATATCTCATGAAAGGATAGATGAATATGAAGGTTGCAACGGTCGAACCTAAAAAAATGAAACAGAAGAAACGGGGTGATTCTGAGGAGAGCAATGAAAAACAAGGTTTTATCTCAATAATTTTTGCATCTTTTAAAAGTGCAGATGTATCAATACTTGATGTATCACCTTATAAACGAATTGAGAAAGAGACTGGTATTTTAGTAGATAAAAGAGATCATTTACAAGTGTATTTAAAGGTGAAGACAACAGATTTGTACTCTATGAACGAAGATGATTTGAGACGTTATATGAATCAATTAACTAGTCTATGTAAGGTTTATCATGAGCCATTTAAAATTTTATCCCTAACATACTCTACTGAAACAACGGAACAACAAGTTTATTGGAAGAGAATGGCGGTACGATTTCAAGGGAGAATGAATCAGGAGGGGGTGAGTAAAGAACAAGAACGTGTTTATTATCAAAGGTATTCGTTAGCGATTGAAAACCTAAATAGGGCACTTTGGGTAGAAAAAAACTTGAAGGAATTAGCGTTCTTTATTGTTGTGTATGGAAAAGATGAAAAAGAGCTAGTGAAGAACGTGAAAGATATGAAACGCTATGGAGGTCGTCAATTTGATTTGCAGAATATGAGAGCACAAGAAGTTGAAAAACTAATATTTAAGATGCAAAACATGAACTCGGAAATGTAGAAGGAGTGATACTAATGGTGAAATTAGGAAGAAAAGAACAGCAAAAATATCGAAATAAAGGCTACGATTTAGAGTTTATACAGAGGGTGCAGCCACAAGGTGGAATTAAATTTAATGAAAGATATATAGCACAGGGGGACTGCTATGTGGCTTGTTTACATGTTTATTCCTTAGCTGAAGATATCCCTCCACTATGGCTAACTTCCCTTATGAATAATAAGGATACGCTCTCAAGTTTTGATTTAGCTACTGCTAATAAAGAAGAAGTAATTAAAGATATTAACCGTTCGATTGCTGAATTAAGAGATCGATCAGAAACTGAAAGACGTTCGACTGACCGTGATGATGCAAATTGGGAGTTGCAAAACCTGAAATTATTTGCTAATTCTATTACGCAGCAAGGAGAAATTGTAAAACTTGTAACGCTAAGAATTTTTATTTATGATCCAGTCTTGGAGCAACTTGAAAAACGAATTGGTGATTTGAAAAAAGAGATTGCAGGACAGAATTATAAAGCACAGGTATATGTATTTAAACAAAAAGAAGAGTGGCAATCATTGTTTACAAGTTACGATCAGCAAATTGAATACTTGGGAACAAGAGCAGGTACTCCTTTGCCATCTAAAAATATTGGGCATGGAGTACCGTTTCATCACCAGGATTTGAAAGATCCGAGAGGGATATATTTGGGGCAAACGAGTACAGGTGGAGCGTTTATTTTAGATCCATTTTACTCAACGAGTACAAGAACATCATTTAGTGGATTTGTATTTGGAAAGATGGGTGCAGGTAAGTCTACCTTCTTAAAACAACTTTTAGAAGGTTTATTAGCAAAAGATTGTTTTATTAGAGGGTTTGATAAGGCAAAAGATTATTACACAATTGTACAGCAGCAAGGTGGTAAAATTATTGATTTAAGTGGTGCGAAAAGTAGTGGGATTGTGGAGACTGGAATGATTAATCCTCTTGAAGTGTTTGCAACAATCATTAATGAAAGTACAGGGGAAGTTGATCAAAAAGGGTCTTTCTTACAGCATTTATCCAAACTAACTAACATGCTGCGGTTTCTAAGTGTAGATATTTCAGAACCAGCTATAAAAGAGTTTCGAACTTATCTTTTACAATTTTATAGGGACTATGGTTTGTATCCACAAAGCGGAAGTAATGAGCCAGTGAAAATAACAGGACTTTCTCCTGAGCAATATCCAACTATGGAGGAATTCTTTGAATATCTAAGTAACGTGAAACTGGAAAGAGGTGCAACGCAGCAACGACATCGAGATCTAGAAATCTTGCAGGGACAAGTTTACGACATGGTTAATGTGTATGGTGATATTTTTAATGGGCATACAACACTGAAAAATTTCGAAAATGAAAAAATTGTTTTCTTTGATATAGATGGAATTTCAAAAATAGATAAGCCAATTTTTAACTGTCAGCTATTTACTGCACTAACCCTAATTTGGAGCCATGCATTAAAAAATGGACGTAGAATGAAATATTTAAGAGAAGAGAAGAAGTTTCCATTCGAGGATCTTACTTACTTTATGGTGTTATTAGATGAGTGTCATAACGTTATTAACTCTGAAAATAAATTTGCTAATAGATATGTATTAGAATTTGAAAGAGAGATGCGAAAATTCTTTGCAGGGATCTTCTTTGCAACACAATCACCGCAAGAAATGTTACCGCCACCTGGAAGTAACGTGGATGTATCGGACATGAAAGCGATTTTTGAATTAACTCAATATAAGATCTTTTTGAACATGGATAACTCTGTATTAGAAACTTTAAAAAATGTTTTAGGTGAGAGTTTAACAGAGTCAGAGTTTCGTATTCTACCTGAATTAAAACGAGGAGAAGCAATTGTACAAGTCAGCTCGACTGAAACATATAACGTTATGTTTGATCCTGATGAGAAGCAATTAGAACGTTTTAAAGGAGGTCAGTAATATGCAGTCTACACAAGATGCACAAGGATCAATAGTAGATAAATATAAAAAAGTTAAGAAATTGAAAAAGTTATTTAGTTTATTAGGTACGTCAGGAGTACTAACTATTGGAATGGCTATTCTTTCCTTAGTTGTGATAATAGGAATATTTGGGGGAGGAGATTCCAAAAGTACTTCAGGTAGTGGTAGCATTAGTGGAATTGCATCAGTGCAAAATTTACCACCGGAGGTTATGCGCTGGAAGGAGATGGTTGAAAAGGAATGTGCAGCTCAAGGTGTACCCGAGTTAGTTCCTTATGTGTTAGCAATCATCATGGTAGAGAGTAATGGTATTTCAGAAAAATTGCCTGATATTATGCAGTCAAGTGAGTCGCAAGGTTGGAAAATGAACACAATTTCTAATCCAAAAGATTCTATTTATTATGGTGTTATGCATTTAAAGGGAGCTTTTGATGATGCAAAAATGCTAGGGATTAATGATTTGTTAGCCATTGTACAAACGTATAACTTTGGTCGTAATTATGTACATTGGTTAGCAGCGAATAATAAAACGCATTCCTTAGAAACTGCGGATAATTATTCTTTAACAGTTGTTGCACCTGCTGGTGGTAATAAAAATGGAACAAGAATTGGATATAGTCAAGCTGTAGCAGTTGCTTACAATGGTGGTTATCGCTATATAAATGGCGGTAACTTTTTTTATGCAGAAATGGTTAAACAGTATTTGAGTTTTGGTAATGGAACTGCACCAGTTAATGGATCAGAAACTTTTAAGGCAATAATGAATGAAGCTTTGAAATATAACGGAAACCCTTATGTTTGGGGCGGTAAAACTCCCGCACAAGGATTTGATTGTAGTGGATTAACTTCGTGGGCATTTAGGGCAGCAGGGGTTAATCTAAATGGTTCAGCAGCAGAACAATACGCTGCTACTGTAGAAGTTGATCCGAAAGATGCACAACCTGGCGATTTGGTTTTCTTTAGAGGGACATATGGTGGGCCAAATCATGTAAGTCATGTAGGGATATACGTTGATGCAAATACGATGTATGACTCTGAAAGTGCAGGGATTGGTTATCACCAATTCACGTCACCAGGATGGCAAAAATACTATGCAGGAATTAGAAGAGTTGCAAGATAAAAATAGAAATGGGGCGCAGAATAAATGAATATGCCAACGAAAATTTTAACAGGATTGCTAAGTATATCATTAGTTTTAAATGGGGTTATTATTTATAACACCATGAAAGAGTTTGATAAGAAAGATGAAAAATATCAAGTAGATATTGCTAAAAAGGATAAGACAATAGGTGAATTGAAAGCGAAAATGGATCGTTTAAATTCAAAAGCTGTTGCAAATAATGCTGATTCAAATAAAGGAAATGTGAATTCTGTAGTGGATTTACAAAAACAGTATAAAGAAGTATCTAATCAATTTATTCAAGCTTATTTAAACTATTCAGTGAAGAATAAAGGGGAAAGAAGAAACAATTTATTAAAAATGACAGATAAAAAAGTAGTGGATATGGTAGCCCCTGAAACAGAAGATATTGGAGATCCAAATTTTAAATCCACTGTTAATCAAACGGCAATGTTTGTGGATTCAGCGGATGATATTTCTAATCAGTGTAATGTCTTAATAGATGTTGATTACACAATTGAAGGATTGGAAAATAAACATACAAAGATTAAAAGCTTATTGAGAGTTACATTAGAGAAGAAGGGAAATGAAATTAAAGTAGTAGATTATAGTCCATATAGATTAGGTCGATAGCCTGAAAATAAAACATCCCCTGCATGAAAGAATGTATCAAGCGGGGGATTTTACTTTAGAGAGGGAGATATCAAAATGAAAGAACGTGTATTAAAAATGCAACCTTTAAGAGGAAATTTCAAGTTAATAGGAAAAGAAAAAGATTATCTTTTTCAAGCACTAGCTTACATGGGGGAAGCTAGTGCTCAAATAAGTTGGGCAAATACGGTGCTAGAAGATGTCGATAAAGTCCCAAGGGAATTGAAAGATTCGATGATACAAGTGAATCAAGTAATACATGATTTACAAGATAAATTAAGAAAAATCAACGCTAAATAAGTTTTTTTAGATGGAAAACAATTTTTACAAAATTAAAGAAAGGGGTTATATGTCATGCGTTTGAGTGATTTAAAACCGAATTATGATTATTCACAAGAGGGAAAATATATGATTATTAAACTTTGGAAACGGAAAAATGATTACCAAGAAATTATGATTGATTGGTTTGATTACAATCCAGGTAATAAATTCGACTGGCTAATCGTACGTGAATGTCAAAGCAATCAATCAGGAAAAAAGAAGTATACAAATTATAAATTAAAAAATATACATCCACTAGTTAGGGTGCAAGTTCAAGTTTTTAGAAAGGGAGGAAAAGAAGCATGCGTTTGAAATTTTGGGAGAATAAAGAAGGACGGAAGGCAGCAAATTCAAAAAGAAAAGCATATTTATTAACCCTTGGAAGCTTTGTGACAATGTTTTTTGTACTTTGTATTTCGCCAGTATTTAGCGGTGCAACATATAGATTTGAGGAAATGAAACCAGGTGAATATCAAAGTATTACACCATTAGTGAGAATGTCAATCGCAAAAAAAGAGTATAATCCAGCTAATAAAACACTTCGAATTGATTATGAACTGAAGGCTGATAATGATCCGCAAATTTTAAGTAACATGATATATAAAGTAGAAAACAAGTACATTAAACAAAAAGATAATGATGTTAAAACTAAAATATATCGTGCAAATGATAACTATATAGTTGTAATTAGTGAGAATGTCCCTGAAGGATTTGGTGTGGTTTTATCAACTATAAAGCCTGAATATATTCACCCTGAATTGCAAACAGATGCGAATGATCTAAAAGATAGAAGCGTAAATACATATGTTTTAGAGAGTAATAAGATTATTAATAAAGATTTAAAAGTAGAGTCAAAAGAATTTTATGAAAAAGATTATCTTGGTTTTTCTCAAAAAGAACTTGGTAAAGAAATCAAAGATATAAAGCAAAAAATTGAGAATAAAGGTTTTGCTATTGAACAATTAAAAATCAAAAATGACAAGTTAACAAAAGAGATGAACTTCCAAACTGAAGCAGAAAAAATGAAAACGCAAAATATAATTAACTCAAATATATCAGCAATTAATAAGCATGAAAAAGAAATTAATGAGTTAAAAGAAGATATTAAAATGAAAGAACAAAAAATTAAATTGTTGAATGAAAAGAAAAAAACGGTCTAAAAAAGGGGGGTTTTGGTGACCACTGAGTGACCACCGAGTGCCACCAAATGACCACTATCCTTAAAAAATGACCACTGAGTGACCACTCGGTGAAAAAATGCGTCCCAGTTAGAGAGCTTTAGAAACCCAATAGGCACAGCCTATTTCACCACTTTGCGCGCAAGGTGGGACGGGGTTTCCTTATGCTCTTTTCTTTTATTACATGTTTTTAGTAGAGTTTGTACTTCAATATTAGAAGGTACAAACGATCTGTGGATTTAGAATTTAAGTTTTTTATTTGTTGTATACGAAATTGAAACTAATAAGTTGGTGAGTTTATGGATATGCATGTTAGAAATGTTGATCCTCATTATGTAAAAGAAATAGATAAAAGGTGTAAGCAGATTAGTCAACGGTTAGGGAAACGTTATTATCGTTCGGATTACATTAATGATATGTTTGCGAAACATTTTGAAGAAGAGTATCAAAGAAATAAGGAAGATAAATTTGATGAAGCAATCGGCAATGTTACTGTAACGTTAGAAAGACAGGAGCAGAAAATCCAAGAGTATATAGATGCAACAAACGAATTGGTGATGAAGTTAGCTGAGCGTGAATAAGGAGAGGTAATATGAGTGAAGTGATTTTATCAGATACTGCTAAGTTTAAAATTACAAAAATCCATAATGATATTGTGGAGAGATACTTACAGATGCATCCTGAATATAAAACGAAAGCAGATGCGTTTAGACGTGCAATTGGATTGTTAGATGAAGACATGAGGAAGGAAAGAGGGGAAGATGATGTATCACTTTTGAAAAAAGAAGTGATAAATTTAACGCAATCTGTTAATACGATGAAGCAACAAATGGATGTGTTAATTAAATTGAATATGGAACTTATCTCACGGTCAGGAAGTGATTTGAGTATAGAAGAAATGCAGCAAGGAGTTAAAAAGAAAATTGGAGCTGCTGTTACAAAAAAATCGGAAGGGAATTTCTCGCGAAATTCAAATCGTGTATCGGTGGAAACAAAGAAAGAAGAAACGGTGCAACAAGAAATAGAAGTACAAAATGAAATTAAATCAACATATAAAACGGATAGGAACTTACCAATGGTTACAGATGATGAAGAAATATTAATGATTAATGATAAACCGCATAAAAAGATTTGGAAGTTTAATAGGCAGTTTAATGAAGAAATAAAGTGGGAACAAATACCTGAACATAGGCTGAATGGATTGAAATGATTTGAAGGAGAATTAATTTATGGGGAAGTCACCAGGTATTATATTAACGTCTCAATATACAATTCCAAAACAAAAAAGTTTTACAACGTACATTGATTATTGTACAAGGAAACAAGCGCTTTTGAAAGATGGACATACTCTAACGAGTACAGAATTACGAGAGTTAAACCGTCTTGATTTTGCTATTGATTCTTTTGAAATGGAGATGGATAGTGCATCTTCTAGCAAAGGGAAAAAAGACCTTTCAAAAAAAGAAGGAGAAGCAAAAGCAATTTTGACATCTCCTGAAAGTTTTAATACAGAGGCCGATTTTGTGAAATATGTTAGTTATATGGGTAGAAAGTATGCGCTGGAAAGTAAAAATAAAATATCGAAAACTGAAGAAGAAGAACTAAATCTTCTGAACAAATATATTGAAAATCTATCTCCTGAACAAAGTGAAGATGACCAGCGAATTGCAAATAAAACAGAAGAAATTTTGCCTGGCGTTTTTTCAAAAGATAAAAATGTAATTACGCAAAACGACTTAACTGATATTAAAGAATTGATGGAGAAAGCACAAAATAGCGGTTCAGTTTACTATCAAGATGTTATTTCGTTTAATACCGATTTTTTAGTGAAACACAAACTTTATGATCCAGAAACAGACACTTTAGATGAAAATCGTATCCGAATTGCCAGTAATAAAATGATGCAGCAGTTATTTAAAGATGAACAAATAGAAGAGAATAATGGTTTTTGGTTTGCATCGATACATCGGAATACAGATCATATTCACATTCACTTTGGAACTGTGGAAATAGAAAGTAGAAGGAAAGTTGTAAAGAAAGAAGTGAATGGAAAAACGTATTATGAACCAAAAGGGAAACGAAAACAAAATACGTTAGATCACATGAAAACTACGTTTTCAAATTCCTTAGTTGATCGGACAAGCGAATTAAGTCGCATCTCAAATCTAAGAAATGACTTGGTGCAAGAAGTTAAAGAACAATTTCAACAATCGAAAGAAAAGAAACAAGATAGAAAGCTAGTTTTATTACAAGAGATATACGATGGGTTACCAAGTAATAAAAAAGATTGGACTTATGGCAGTAAAAAGGTGCCGAAACAGACTAAGGATAAAATCGATGAGTTAACGGAATTGTTAATGAAAGATAATCCTATTTTCAAAGAATATAGAGAAGCAGTGGAGAAGGAATCTGATTTTCAAAAAGAATTATATGGAGAATCAGGTCGAGAAGATAAAGATTATGCAAAGAATCAACTGGAAGATATAAATAAGCGTATGGGGAATTCTTTGCTAAAAGAATTGAAGAAAAAGAAACCATATGAAGAAAATCCGTTGTATCAATTCCAACAAAAAAATGAACAGATAAAAAAGAAATATGAAAGGGGGCGGTCGAAAAATAGGGGGGCAAATTATAAGTATTCTCAATACAAAGAACCATTAATACGCAAGAGAGATGTACGAAACATTGAAGCAGCATTGAACGATGATTTATCAAAATGGCGTGCAGAACGCGAATATGAACTTGTGCAACAACGTATAGCACGACAACAAGAAGTAGGTTATTGATTTGAAAGTAGATGTTGAATGAGCATCTACTTATTTAAATTGGTTTTGGAATTCAAACTAGGACTATTGATTTAAGAACGAAAATAGGAGGTATTAGTATGAATAGCAAAGTTTATTACTCAATCGTTTCGACCGTGAGATTTAGTCGTAATGAAGAAAATAGAAGACTAATTGAAGAATACATACAGAAAGGTGAAACGCATTTTATAACACGAGAAGATGATTATGGTGATTGTTTCGAAGTGGATCTTGTAAAAGAAATGGCTGAAGAGGTAACTGAAAATTGGATGCTGGAAACGGTTATTGATTTTGCTAAGAAATATAAAATTACTGAATTTGAATTGTGGAAAAAACATGAGGGCGTTTCTACTTATGACAAAGGTTTTGGAATTGTAATTGAGGGATCGATGGATAATCCAATTATAAAATTTAAAGAAGTTTATTCAGGATCATTAGAAGATTGGGATTTATCCTGGAGCAAAGGAAAGCAAACTTACGAAAAGATTTATTTTAAATTAGCGCTGTGATAATAGAAAGGTAGTGTAAGAAATGTCTCAAAAAAGTCTATATATGATTGATCATGTGGATCAAGTAAAGAATGAGGTTCATCTAAAAAATATTTATTTAATAAGCAAATGATTGTAAAGGTTTCTGCAGAAGAAACAGCAGCTTATGTGGAATCCGTAAATGAAGCAGTAGAACATGGAAGTGTTCCATTTGTTGAATATGATGAAGAAAGAGGAGTAATTTGCGAATGACATATACAAAAAAGAAATATACACCTAAGACGAATGAACAAATAAAAGAAGAAACAAAAGAAATTATGGACAAGGTTCTTACTGATATTACTAAGTATTATAAATCACCGGAGGACATGCTAGAATTAGCAAATTTCATGTCGCAGTTAAGTAATTATTCTCCTAAAAACATGCAGTTAATTAACTCGCAATTTCCACATGCTCATGCTTGTGCAAATTTTAAAGCGTTTAAAGAGGCTGGATTTCATGTGAATAAGAGAGAAAAAGCAATGAAGGTTTTTCATCCTTATGTAAAAGAATATGTGAGAGATCCAAAGACGAAGTTAGCAATTCCACTTGCGAAATTAACAGTGGAACAAAAGGAACAAGTGAAAAATGGTGAATTAAAAGTGGAAAAGCAAACGAATTATTACTTAAAATCGACAGTTTTCGATATATCACAAACAAATGCAAAGCCTGAAGACTTGCCGAAAATATTCCCGAATCGTCAGTTTAATTTTGAGGTGAATGAAGAAAATAAAAATTTACTGAAAATCGGTATACAGGCATTAGCAGAGAAAGAAAATATCGAAATCAAAATGATGGGTGATCGTGATGCATTAGTTGATGAATTAGGTAATGCTCATGGTATACATTTACAAAGGATTGATGGTTCTCATTCTGAAATTGTTATGAACACTCGAAATACCGAAACAAAAGAACTGGCTGTAGTAATACATGAATTAGCGCATGAGAAATTACACAATGTTCATGTGGACCATTCGAAACATACTCCCACAAAAGAATTTGAAGCGGAGCTAACTTCTTATATTGTGTGTAAGCATTATGGTATGGATACGAGAGAATTTACTATTCCTTATATCGCTGAATGGACGAAGAATGGACAGGATATAGAAGAGAAAGATAAATCAATTATGCGTGTTCATGAAACAGCAAGTGGCTTTATTAATACAATTGATAAGAAAATTTCAGAATTACAAAGGGAGATGGAAAAGGCTTTGGAGCAAAGTAAAGGTGAGATTACGGACGTATATTTAGTGCGCTATGACGCTTTAGAGGAAATTGTCGCTGTGAGCGATTTGCGTGATAGGGCAGGTAGAGATAAATCTTATAATAACGTAGAAAATGCCCAAGAATTAAATGATAAAGAATTTATTGAAGGTTTTAATAAGGTGAATCAAGAAAACTTGATTGCGTTAGATCACAATGAAATTAAGAAACCAATGGTAGTTATTCAGTGGTCTGAAGCGGATTTAGAGACGAATAAAGCAATTCCATTTGGTCAAGCGAATGCAGTGATGAGCAAACGGATTGCGGAAATAGATATTGAATCCGAAAAAGCGGAAGATAAAGGTGAATATGTTCCTTATGAAAAAACTCGCTATCATTTAATTCTTCCAAAAGAAATGGATAAAGATTTCAATCGAATGGAAGTCATTTCAATGGATCGATTAGATTTAGGTGATGGTGGATATAAATCTCCATATGAGCAAATATTGAACGAAAAAGGATACTTATCGGGTGAAGTAAAACAAGCATTGCAGCAAGAAATAAATGAATATGAACTAACAAGAGGTCAATCTAATCCTGAAAAACTAAAAGCAGTAGATCCTACTGTAATTGGTGAGAAACATCAGGATAAGGTTGACCATTTTTCATCTAAAGGGATGGAACAAAATGAGGATGCAGCTGCCAGTAATAAGCAGGAAGCAAGGAATATGGCACGGATGGCATATATGCAACAAATGGAGAGATAAAAAGAGCATCTTTACAGGTGTTCTTTTTATTATAAATATTAATCGATAAGGAGACATGAAAATAATGGATAACTTTGAAGTGGTAACAGACATACAGCAAAAAGCCAACCAGGAAGTTTTTGAAAAAGTAGGGATTAATTTAGAAAGACATTGGAAGGAATATGAAATTCAATTATCTGAAGATAATCGAGTTATAGAAGAAATTAATCCTAACATGACACTAAATCTAGGCGAATTATATACTGTCACTAATAGATACGGGACAAAACAAGAACAAAAAGATATAGACGAGATTGACAAATATCTTGAACCATATTATCAAGCAGATCTAATTAAAACAGAATTTTATGAGACACCTATTGCAAAGGTTTCATTTGATAAGCAGCATCATTTAAAAATAGATTGTACGTCTGAATATGTAAAAGATAGTGATATTAATTTTGATTTTAATAATTCAATAATTCATACGTTAAATCATATTAATCATTCTATTACAGAAGCACATAGAGATGTAATGAATGGTGATGTAGAATATCAAGGGCTGTATCCTGTAGATGAAAATGAAGTTATTTATTGTGAGAAAACAGGGAAGCCATTTGAACAAGATGAGGAAGTGTTTTATAACGAGAGTTATGGTTGTTATATTGTACCTGAGAAAATAGATCCGAAAGAAATTGAAGATGGAAGTGTCTTTTATACAACAATTGGTTATGAAAATGTAGAAGAAAAACGAATTGCACCGCTTAAATATATTGAGGAAAAGACATATCAAGATGGTAATCTTCGGTTTGATCTATTAGAAGAGATTACAGGTAATGGTGAAATCGAAAAAGAAGACGAGGTATATCAGATGGAATCCGCAAAAACAATTGAATCGGTAAAGAACGGCCATGGCGCTATGCAGCTCAAAGGTGCGGCAATCAATCCTACTGCTGGGAAACGATATGTTGGAAAAGATACAGCTCATCATGAAGAACATTCGCATGTATCCCAGGATAGAGAACAGGCAAGAAGACAATACATGATGCGACAAATGGGCGGTAGGGATTATTAAGGAATGAAAGAGATGTGATTACACATGAAATATAAAACTCACCTTACAACGAGCCTGGCGGTCGCCCTACCTGTCCTCGCTTCAACAGGTAACCTTACGGTCGGAAATGTCATAGCGGTTAGTTTTGGGGCTTTATTACCTGATATAGATGAACAGCATTCATGGATCGGCCAAAGAACACGTGGAGTATCAGATTTAATGAATATGGTATTTGGTCATAGAGGAATCACGCATTCACTACTTGGATTAGTGCTTGTGTTGATTCCTATTTTATTTGCAGTAGGTATGACGCCCTTATCGTTTACAAATGGTATGTGCATATTTGCTGGCTACTTTCTGCATTTGGTGGAAGATAGTTTCTCTAAAAAAGGTATTAAGTGGGTGCTGCCATTATCAAATAAAACATTCCAAAGTGGATTTAATGTTATTTACTACAGCTATAACGGTATAGCCGAAAAAGTGATTTTAATGATTAGTACGATTGTAGTTGTATATGAACTTTATTCATATGGAATGGCAAGCTTCCAACCTGGGAGTTCAGGGATTACGGCGGCTTTTAAATCATTATTTAGTTGAGAACTGTTTTAGAAAAGCTAGATCAAAAATAACAAAATTGAGAAAGACCGTGTGAAAAAACGCGGTCTTTTTTTTATGGAGGAATCGCTATGGAACAGCAAACGAAAAATACAAAGAAATATACAAAAGAGGAAATTGAAAAGGCTGCATCGCTTGATATTGTAGATTATTGTATGCAAAATGATATTCCTGTAAAGAGCGACAGTGAGCGTTATTATCGTCTTACCGATCATGATAGTCTAATTATCGATAGAAAGAAAAATCAGTTCTACTGGAACAGTAGAGGAGTTAACGGCAATATTATTAATTTCGTGCAGAAAGTAGAGGGCGCTTCATTCCCAGGAGCTATGCAAAAGTTACTTGATGGAGAAAAAGATTATGAAAAATCTTCCGATGTTACATTTGTAAGTGAACCATATGATTATGAACAGTTTGCTCATAAAGAAGTGGACCGATTCGATAGAGCAAAAGAGTACCTGGTGAATGATAGGAAAATTGATTCTCAAGTTGTAGATGCATTGCATAATAAAGGGTTGATTAAGCAAGATAAGTACAATAATGTATTATTCCTATGGAAAGACCGTGAAACAGGAGAAGTTATGGGTGGATCAGAGCAAGGCGTTGTGAAGTCTGATAAATACAAACGTGGTGCGTGGAAAAACATTCAAAAAAATTCTACTGCTAATTATGGTTTTAATGTATTAAATGGCGAACCGCGAAATTTAAAGTTTTTCGAATCATCTATAGACCTATTGAGCTATGCATCGTTACACAAACAAGATTTGCAAGATACACATTTGGTTAGTATGGAGGGACTTAAACCACAAGTGATATTTAATTACTATATGAAGAGTCAAGAAAGAATTGGTGATGTTCCTGATAGCCTTTCCTTATGTGTAGACAATGATAAAGCAGGAAAAGCGTTTGCGGAGAGATTAATACATTTCCGATATGAAAAGAATGATGGTAGCATCGTTGCATTTAAACCAGAGTATCCTAAAGCGCCGGAGGGCGAACAGAAATGGGATTGGAATGATGAATGTAAACGTGTAGCTAAAAAGAAAGAGCAAGAACAAGTACAAACGAGAAAAGCTGCTTATTTACAACAAATGGGCATGGAGAGATGATTGATGAAAATGAACAATATACCAGGGGTATTATTGATAAACAAATAATAATACTATATAATAAATATAGAAATTGAGCGGAGTTCTTTTCTGATTCACCTCCGCAATGACATAAATGAAAAGAACAGGCATATATTCAGCGGAGTTCTTATTCGTTCACCTTCGCAATTATATAAACGAAAAGAACGATGATTAAATTTAATGCATTACAGTTTAAAGGCAACCATTATTGGTTGCCTTTTTTTGTTGAAGGGGAAAGCCATAATGACTAAAAAAATAGAAGTTGTACATTTAAATAGAAAATAGTCATTTTAAAAATATGTTGGATGAAAATAATGTTCCGAAACAAATAAAAAGACCTTATGTATATGTGAAAGTAAGGGTTGAAGATAAAGATTTTTTATTACCTTTAAGATCAAATTTGAATCATCCTAACGGATTTCATGCACCTTCCAGTAAATCAGCGAATGCAGGGATTGACTACTCACATGCGTTGATACTACCTAATCGTTCTTATATAAAGAATCAGACACATTTAGATAGAGAGCAACTATATCCGAGATAATTATGAAACGATTAAAAATGGATTTGGTTCATATTTAAAAGATTATATTCGTAAAGAAAAGCAAGGGGTAGCTTATAAAATAGGAAAGTTTAAAAATTCCACTCTGTTGAATTTTAATGAAGAACCTGGATTAGTGAAAAAACAGGAAATATCAAAAGAAAATACAAAGTTACAAGGTAAAGAAGATATTAAAGGGAAATCTGAATTGCAAGATCAAAAAGGGATTCAGGATAAACAGAGAGAACAAGCAAGAAGGCTTGCATATATGCGCCAAATGGGGCGTGAGAGATAACAAGGACAACATAGCGCTATGTTGCTTTTAAGTCCAATGTGTAAATGTACACAAATACACAAATACACAATTACACAATTACACATGTTCACGATATTTTCAGGAGTAGCATAATCAATGCTGCTCTTTTTTTTATAAAAATTTTAATAGTGAGAGGAAGTTTAAAAATGTCCGTATTAATCCTAGCAGAGAAACCGAATCAAGCGAAAGCATATTCTGAAGCATTCCCGAAAGTTGAAAAGAGAGATGGTCACTTTTATGTTCCACCATGTTCTTTATTACCAAGTGGAGGAAATATCACATGGGCTTATGGGCATCTAGTAGAATTGAAGTCTCCTCAAGAATATAAACAGGAATGGGAGAAATGGGATTTGTCACAATTACCAATTTTACCATCATGCTATGAATATAAAGTATCGGCTGATAAGAAAAAACAATTTAATATTGTGAAGAAATTAATGAAAGAAGCTGATACAACGATCGTGGCTGTCGATATAGACCGCGAGGGTGAAGCAATTGCAAGATTAATCATCCAAGAAGCAGGATGTACTCATAAAAAAATTAAGCGTTTATGGATCAACAGTTTAGAAGTAGATGAAATTAAAAAAGGTTTCCAAAACTTAAAACCAGGAGAAGATTTTGAAAGTATGTTTGAGGAAGCGCAAGCACGTCAACTTAGTGACTGGATTGTGGGCATGAATGCTAGTAGGTTATATACGCTTCTTTTACGTCAGAAAGGCGTTCAAGGGGTCTACAGTGTGGGACGATGCCAAACGCCAGCATTGTGCTTAATAAATAAGCGACAACTGGAAATTAAAAACTTTAAGCCAACGCCTTTCTTTGAATTGGAAGCGCAATTTACTTCTCCAAACGGTGTATACAGAGGACGTTATAAAGAGAGATTTACATCTAAAGGAGAATTAATGAACTTGCTGCAGCAACATAATCTTTCTGAAAACAATAGCCAGCAAGGTATGGTTAAATCTGTAGAAGTAAAAACAATGCAAAAAGAAGCACCAAAATTATTCTCTCTTTCTTCTATACAAGCTTTGGCCAACAAAAAATATAAGTATTCACCAGCTGACGTTTTAAAAGGGATCCAGGAGCTATATGAAGCGAAATTAGTAACATATCCCCGTACAGATTGTAATTACATTACAGAAGGTGAGTTTGAGTATTTAAAGAACAACCTGATTGGTTATCAGACTATTGCAGGTGCGAATTTCCAACCGCACTCATTAACTGCAAATAAGCGCTATGTCGATAATAATAAAGTACAGGAACACTATGCAATTGTATTAACTAAAAATGTTCCTTCGAAAGAAACGATTGCAAAATTACCTGATAAACAAAGAAATTTATATATGGAAGTTTTAAAGAGTGTATTAAGCATGTTCCATTCGCCTTATAAGTATGAAGAAACAGTTATAATAACTGATTTAAACGGATTTTTGTTTAGTACAAAAGGAAAAGCAGAAAAATCCTTAGGTTGGAAAGAATTATTTGTGACAGATAAAATTGAAGAAGGTGACGATCAAGAGAAAGTATCTATGTTACCAATAGTCAAACAAGGTGAATTTGTCCAGGGCTTAGTAAAAACAAAAGAAGGTGTGACTACGCCACCTAAACCATATACAGAGGGTCAATTGATTACTATGATGAAAACGTGTGGTACTGCAGTAGAGGACGAAGAAAGTAAGGGGATTCTTAAAGATATAGAGGGTCTAGGTACAGAAGCAACTCGTGCCGGCATTATAGAAACATTGAAGAATCAAGGTTATATAGAAGTGAAACGAAACATTGTGAGTGTTACACCGAAAGGAGAAATTCTTTGTGAAGCAGTCCAAGGAACGTTGTTAGCAAAACCTGAAATGACAGCGAAATGGGAAGGGTATTTACGTAAAATCGGTAAAAAACAAGGGTCTAAGGATGTATTCGTGAGTCAAACAGGTAAATTTACAAAGGATCTAATTGAAAGTGCTACTAAATGTATTGGAGAGTTACAAGTCGATAACAAGATACAAGAAATGAAATCAAAAGATACAATTGGAAAATGCCTGAAATGTGGGAAAGATGTTGTGAATCGTAAAACATTCTATGGGTGCAGCGGTTATAAGGATGGATGTAAATTCTCAATTCCAGGAGAATATTTGACTAAGAAAATTTCAGAAGCAAATGCAAAGAAATTATTAGATGGAAAGAAAACAGGATTAATTAAGAAAATGAAGGGGAAATCAGGGAAAGAATTCGAGGGTCACTTGAAATTATCACAATCGGGAAGGTTAGAACTTGAATTTGCAAGTAAAAAATAAATGGTCAGGATTAATAAAAAACCTACAACGGCTGTCGCAGGTTTTTTTATTAAAGTGACTTTAATAGTGCATCTAATAATGTAGATGCACCAAACATTAAGGAAATAATTTTTTCAAAATCACATGAAAACTTGATTTCTAAATTATCCCCGCTTTTTTTCAAGTGCAAATTAATCATAATAGCTCCTAACTCGCAACTTATAAGAGTGAGTATAGATTTATGTTACTAAATTCATCTATGTTAGTAAATGAAATTCAAAGTTTTTCACAATATGTTGATTTTTAATGATTCTTTTTTTCTGTATATTGTAATTAAAGGTTTATTTAGTGAAGTATTCTTTATACAAGGAAATCAAAAAAACAACCAGGGATTAAGGTAGAGAAAGGGAGAAGAAAAATTGAATGTGAAAGCTGTTTTGCATAAAGGTAAATGGGTGGTAATAGCAACTGGACTAGCGATTTTGTCCAGTTTGCTATTTTCTTATATAAAGGCAAGCCTATCAATCGGAACTGGAAATGTAGAGAATGTAAATCAAAAGATAGAGATGAATTTCTTGTATCTATTAATACCTGCATTGGTTGCTCCTGTGATAGAAGAGTTCATATTTAGAAAGATTTTGCCACTTGGATTAGAGAAATTGTTGGAACAAATCAATCGAACGACAGCAATTATTCTTGCTAATGGTATCTTTGCAGCGGTGCATTTTGATTGGTTCTTCTTTCCCTACTTTGTAAATGGTTGTTTATATGCGTGGAGTTACGAAAAGACAAAAGATCTGAAAGTACCGATGTTAGCTCATATTTCATATAATTTGTTTGTGTTTTTAGCAACAAGCTTGTTAGTTCATTAACATGGCGCTATAGCAATTATTTAAAAAGGACTTCATAACGATTTAATTTGAAGCCTTTTTTTATTTAATCACAATGATGTGAACTTGTGTAAATGTCCACATTTACACAAGTGGAGGGAATATAGTGGAAGAATATGAAATCGGATATGAAGAAATATATGCATGTGAATGCTGTGGAGTTGGGTTTATGGAAGGTGCATATAACAATGAAATTTGTGATAACTGTGCAATAGAACAAGGTTTGTTAGATTAAAAAGTATACATAAATATTGAGCCGACACTATAGCTCGATGATGAATTCGGGCTATAGTATTTCAGTTAAAGGGGTAGCGCCATATCGCTATAAATCTAGTGCTTGCACTATCCATAATGTGTTTTATGTTTGTTCCTGCGTCTGACTAATTACAACTATTTTCCTAAAAACATCTTCTATTTTAAAATATTATCTACTTGTATCAACAATAAATCTGTAAGTATTCGTCTTGCTTTTATCAAACGCTTAAAATCTACCATCTAATTTAGATTTGTCCCCTATTTTATTGCCAATTTATTTTGAATATAAAATATTCCTTCTTTTAAATAAGGAGTATAGCGCTATGTGTAGATTTGAAATAAAGTCGTGATATTTATAAAAGAGATGTGAAGATTCCCACCTATGAATATGGATTGTAGTTGAATCTATTTTTGTTTGAGTACCACGTGTCCCCTTTTTAATTCTCCACTTCCAGATAATCCCTCTAATAATTTGTTATTTTATGGAACGCATATTCATCATGAACTTTTATTGATGGTATTTATATATATATTTACTCATAAGAATAGAACTAGCTTGGTATTTACTGGGGGATGATTAAGAATGAATAGGGATAAAACCTCATTACATCCTGATACGGGTGTTACGTCTGTAATGTTTGTTGAACGATCATTAAATGAAATTCGTTTTTGGTCTAGAATCATGAAGGAGCATTCTTTTTTTCTTCGATTGGGGTTTAGATGCGAGGATACCCAACTAATCGAAGAGGCTAATCAATTTTATCGATTGTTTGAACATATCGAACAAATAGCGCATTCTTATACAAATGAAACAGATCCTGAGCAAATCAAAAGGTTTAATGCAGAAGTACAACAAGCCGCAACTAATATTTGGGGATTTAAACGAAAAATTTTAGGATTGATTCTCACATGTAAATTGCCAGGACAAAATAACTTTCCATTGTTAGTTGACCATACAAGTAGGGAAGCTGATTATTTTAGAAAACGTTTAATGGAATTAAATGAAGGTAAATTAGATGCCCTTCCTGATGCAATTATTAAAGAAAATGTTTTCTTTTTAAGGATTATGGCAGACCATGCTAAATTTATTGGTCATCTTCTTGATCCATCGGAAAGAAAGCTTGTAGATACAGCACGGAATTTTAGCAATGATTTTGATGCATTAATGTATCAAGCAATTGACTTAGAATCTATGAAACCACAATCCAAAACAGTCCCTCTTTTAGATCAATTTTTAGATCAAAATCGTGTGTCGGTTACATCTCTTCGGGATTTTAAGAAAACAGCACGTGACTTAATTGAGCAGTGTAAAATAAAGAGTATCATCCATCCATTATTGGCAGACCACGTTTTCCGTGAAGCGGATAGATTTCTTGAAATCATTGATATGTTTGATGTTCACCTTACAAATATTCAATCACAACCTAGATATTAGAAGATAAAGAAAGATACTATTTTTCCTTAAGTTGAGAAGTTAACAATTAATTGTTAACTTCTTTTTCTTGTGATGATTTTATATGTATTGTATTAAATATTCCTAAGGGGCTGTTTCTCCTTTTTTATTTATAGAATTTTGAATGTACACTTTTTTCGTGTACTTTGAAGATATTTGAGGGATTGTTGTGAGGTCAATATTTTAGGTGATTTCAAGGTAAACTAACAACAGTAATCTATAAAATTACTATTGTTTCTTGTAAATAAGTTATTTAAATTCTTGCTTATATAATTTAAACGAATAAATAGCTCTAACGAAGAATACAACGGCTCGAAATAATATAAATTTTTGACGGGGATTTTTAATATTTTTATTAACTGCAGAAATAAATATAGCATTCTTAATTAGGTGATATGACTTAAGTTCAACCTAAATGTATGATTATGCTAAATTTTATAAGGGATATTATAAAGGGCTGTGCTTAAATTAAAGCACAGGTTAGGTTAAAATCTATGCTGTTCAGATCGTAGTTAAAACCCACTTACTTATTTTTCTACCCGGAACCTGCTAATTTTAAAATTTTAATGAGAAAGCCAATTAAATATCTACAAAAAATAAAAAAATTTGAAAAACTATTATACAAGCTTATACATCGATAAAAAAAAACGAATATATTGCCATTGAACGGTTTAAAAATTTAAAGCGATTTAAAAAGGAGATTAGATAATATGAGCGAACAATGTCCAATCAATGTACCATGTCAAACAGCAGGACAAACTCAAACACCATTAAGTGATGAGACTGCAACACCAATTCTTACTCCAGGAGCACCCATTGTAAAAATACCAGTTGTATTAGCTGAAAGAACAATTCAAATTGTTGTAGAAACTGATATTACATTAGCACCTGTAGCAACTGAAATTAAACGTGTCCTAAAAAATGTATTTTTAACACAATGTAAGTTAGTTCCTGTAGCATTTACTCCAGTACCAGGTACAGCTTTCCGCCGAGTTACAAGAGCAAAATTATTTGTACAAGGGTATATTCGTAAAAACATTGAATATGCAGGTGATGGATGTAATTCAGTGCTATTTGATCGTATTGCAAATGTTCCGTTCTCTGGTTTTGCAGATTTAACAGAGGGGGATTTTCTAACACTACCTTTAATAGCAGCTTCCTCAGACACAACATCTCACTTTATTAATCCAAAAAACGGTGATTTACCACGTTTGGACAAATACTTCTTCGAAAATGCAGTTGTTTATAACGAACAACCATATTGCGAATTAGTCAGCGCTAATTTCTTTGAATTAGACTTTTCGCCTTGTCCAACAGAATTAAACGAAACATTTGATACACTTCGTGAAAAAATTGTACTAGATCTTACTTTAAAAGTTTTACAAGTACAACAAGTACAAATAACATTATAAAACAAAGAAGCACTCATTTTGAGTGCTTCTTTGTTTTATAAATTTGTAACTAAGAAAACTTCTTATTTTTCAAAATCTACCTACTTAAAAAGAACACCAATGTCCGTTGGTGTTCTTGAAAGGAAACTATAAAATTGAAATAAGTGAGTGAAACCAATTCCAATACTATAATATATGCTTGACTAACATTTATAGTGTTAAAAATTAAATATTATCATTAATAATAGACGGAAAACCCACTTCTTATCTTTTTTTAATAAAAAGCAAATTTTTCTTTACCATTTGATTTTAATTTATTTACCAAACAAGCGACTTCAAAACGATTTCTTCTGTTCTGAGTTTGCTATAAGGCGCATGCTATCTTGTATTTCTGTTAATATCTACATTAATTGAACATCTCTTTGTTCTTTACTATATTATTCTTTGAGCATCTGTTTCCTTTGATACTCCCACGATAGACCATTTAGATTTGTGGGCTACGGTACCGTTCCATACTTTACTGTACCGCCTCATATATGTCAATAACCGGAGCGTTAGTGAAAGGCTTTAGTTAGATACATAAATACAAAATTGCTGTTCATATTTAAGCGTTTTTGTATAAGCTTATATAATCGAAGCTGAAATATTTAAAAATAATCACTACAGTATTTTTAACGAGGACAGACGGAAGCAAAACATAAGTCATCTAAATCAACGTCTACAATCTTATTATCAACTTTTATTTTTATTTTAGCTGGAGGACTTAAAATGTCATCTGCATCTTCCTCTCCCTCCTGAACACTAATTAAAACTCCTTGTATAAGGTTTTCTTCATTTTGCAGTCGAATTGTAATTTTCTTTCCGATAAATCCTTGTAAGTAAAGTGCTAAAGAAATACCAAAGAAAGTATTAATTAAAAGGGGATTTGCTGCTACTGTTTTTCCAAAATGTAATATTAAATTTTGGCGAATAGGTGGAGTAAAGTTAAACGGTAAAGGTTGAGGTATAGGATTTTGATTACAATCCCGTTTCAATAAACAAAGTTGTAGATATGGGATCAGTATTTTTCCTTTTTTTTCGTTGGTTAACTCAATGAAATCCTTCCCTGCATTTGTTAAAGTGCCTATTTGCTTTTCCTGAGTATTGTCACATGCAATAATTGCTTGTACTTTTAAACCACGAAGTGTTAAAAGAAAAAGCTGTAAGGCTCTTGTGTTTTCTGGATTTCTTGGATTTGAAATAATATGGAGTAAGTTATTTGCTTCTTCAATGCACGCTTGTAATTGATCTAATTCTTCTTGTGGAAGTGAGCTGTTAGGAGAAGGGAAGACCGGTGGGGCATCAGGAAAGCAAGTAGATGATGGAGGACAGGGAGTGGTATTAAAATAAGTTGGAGTCCATATTGGGTTTGGGTTGTCCATTTTCATAATTTGAGGGCTCCTTTCGTTTCATAAAATATGATTAGTATAATAAATGCGTTTGTCATACTTTCTGTGTCATCATTCATCCCATTGTATACGAAAAAAAGGCTATCACCTGTCCTTTACAAGTGGAATAGCCTGTTAGCTTAAACTCCTGGGATTTGTTGAATGTTTGGAATCTTAAATTTCCCGTCTTCAATAAAGAATACTTCAATCTCGTCAATATGTACACGAGCCGTTATATTATCAAATTCATTAATATGAGTTGTTTCAATTTTAATAAAAGCGTAATCCCCCTGGACTTCAACAATGGTACCGATAATCATAAAAGGAAATTGTGCAATTAGAATGAAAACCCGAGAACCGATGTGGTTTGCAAATTCTTGTGCAACATTAGCACGGCGTAATTCATTAATTAAAGGATTGTTAACTGAGCTTTTACACACTGGAGGAAGCGGATTTTTTTCTTTGAGTTGATCTTGCTTTTCCATTTTTTACACCACCTTTATTATTATGGAATTGGAAACTTAGTATTAGGATCAAAGGGTAAGAAGAAGACGATCATTTCAATTGCAAAATCGAGAGGTGTAGGGAATTGAAAAAATGGTGCATTATTCATTTTAATGATGACAGGATAAAGTGTAATGAAGCCATCCGTTACCCTTACAAGTTTCCCAGTGAAAATAGGACGAAATGTTTGCCCTAAAATATTTAGTTGATCAGAACTTGTAGACAATAAAATATTTTTTCCTAATAAATCGACAAATACTTGATTTTCAGGTAGAGTTGCTGTATTTTCTAAAGGGATTTTTTTGGGTGGTGAACAATCTACTGTTTCAGGTGGTCGTTTTCCGTGTTGTTGTTTTGATTTATTTTTTGGCATACGTATAGCGTGAAATCTCATGGTATGTACCAAGAGAAAATACGCATATCCCCCTTTCATTATGAATTTTTACTATCAATTTATTATTATGCAGGGGTTTGTACCTTTATTTCCATAAAAAAGAAAAAAACACCTTTTGTTTTTGGTATGTCTCTTTTTGATTCTATTTTTCATAAGCTAAGAAGAGAATGAGTCAAAGGAGAGGTTGTCTTTTGCGGTCTGATAAACAAAATAGTGGGGGGTCACGCCCTTTATTAAATGTTCCTGGAGCAGTAAAAAAGAAAGAAGGTTTAGAAGGTAAAAATCGGAAAATGGAACAGAATACTTTAGAGAAAAAAATAGAAGTCCCCATTGTTAAAGAATCACAAGTGAACAAATCGATAGGTAATAGAAATCCTATATGTAAAGAGTTGGTCCCATTAAATTTTAATGGTTTAAAGGAAAGATTAAATTTCCAGCTTTTAAAAAATATAGGCAATAGAATAGAAGTAACAATACGTTGTGATGAGAATGATGAAAAGGTTATTGTTGGGAAGATTCAAGAAGTGGGAACAGATTTTATCGGCGTATTGCAGAAACGAAAAGTAATAGTGACAATATTATGGGTAAATATAAGAGAAATTCGTTTTAAAGATGGAGATGTAATTGTGATTGATCAACCTGATGCAGAAGAAGTGATTTAGAGTATATTTGATACAATGAATATGAAGGCTATCCCTACAAAGCGGGGATAGCCTATTTTTTAGGGATTTCGTAAAGGAGGGAGTTTGTCATTACTCTTTCCTAGTACCCGAAGTATCCCCCACATACCAAGTTCAATGTCCCAGCGAATATTACCCGAACGGTACATATAATCTCCAGGTCTGCCGTTTAGACCACCAGCTCCATGTGCAAGGACTATATTTGCTCTGGAACCAACGCTGTTTTCTCCTTGGAGATCGATATAGGTTGAGTTTAAATTATTCTCATTTCGAAGCCATGAATGTCCGTGTATTGTAAAAGCATGTGCTCGAGGTTTGTCAGCAGGGAAAGTATAACGAAAGATAATTGGATCATTTACATGTGCTAAAAATATCGGTGTAGCAGGATCTCCGTGAATTTTTGTACTAAATACTGCTGAAACATCTGGATTTTGCTTTAAGCGATGAATGATACGTTCTGAGCGGTAGTTAAAGCCGCGAGATCCTTGATCTTCTGGATCTTCTAGTCCTTCTTCCGGTGCTATAAAAATTGCTTCGGGATCAATAATAAGATTTCCATTTTTATCTACAAGGCGAACACCATCATGCATTAATAAAGCAAATTCGCGAAATTCTGGGAAAAGTGGATGTGAAATAATTGCTTGATTGCCCGTTCGGATTGGTGTGCGCTTTATAGGATCGAGATGAAGAGCGCCAGTTTGTTCTGTAATTAGCATACCAAAAGCTCCGTGGTGCCGGTGATTACGTAAATCAGCCATATCCCAGAGATTACAAGCGCCAAAATTACGATCAATAAACCAACGATACGTAATACTTTCCCCTGGTGCCACGGTTTGATCTGGGTTAAATCCAACTGTAGCACCATCTGAGCCAAGAACGTCATATGCAATCATTTGTGCATGAAGAGAAATTCGTCTGGATGGCGTGAAAACAATGTCTTCATCGGGCACTTCTGGATAACCATGAAGTTCTCCTTCGTTATGAAATGGCTCTGTTAATTGATTGTGGAGAGTAACTTCTACACATTCACCGGTATTCGCACGTAATATAAGTGGTTCGGGATTTATTTTCCCGTTCTTTATATTTTCAACATCTTCTTTTAAAGCGAAAATAATACCAACGGGATCATTATCACCAGCTTTGTTATATTTAATTTTAGTTTGAAATGCAACAACTTCAAATTTTCGAACTGGTGCATTTGGTGGACAAGGCTCACCAGGATCTGTTGCTGGTGGAGGTTGTTCCTCAGTAGGTTTTGGCAATGGTTTTGTTCTTTTTGGTGGTTGCGGTCGGTCTGGTAGAGGGAATAGCTTTGGAACCCGCTCTTTAAATGTCCGGAAAATTCCCCAAGCTCCGAGCCAAATATCATCAATTCCACCGTAATAGTACAGCATATCAAAATCGCCATCGCCTTCAACCGCAAATTCCGCTGTAAAAGCTTCTGATATTCCAATAGTTTGTTGTTGAGTAAATTCTGATTCTAAATCCGGACGATTTCTACGCCAACTTTGTCTGTGTAAGTTAAAGCTATGAGATTCCTCATGAGCGCCTTGAAATAATCGAATGCGTACTGGATCACCATTATAAGTTTGTAATAATGGTGTCACAGGATCGCCATGAAGGAAAGAGCTAAAAACAAAAGCTGGGTCAGTTTCAGGATTTGTTAATCGTGCTGATAGCGGTTCATTTCGGTAATTAATTGCCATAACGCCAGGGTCACCCTCAGAACCTGAAAATTCAGGTGCATTAAGTGGTTTACCCCTACGATCAAATAAAAGCGAAAAATCATGAACAAACAAGGCAAATTCACGAAAATCAGGTATGAGTGGATTTGTAATGATTGCTTGTGTACCAGACCGTAAAATTTTTCCTGTACGAGGATCGAGAAACTGGGATCCCTTTGGTTCAATACATATTCCTGCAAATAAACCATGCTGTTGGTGTGAATTCGCAAATAAATGATCATGAAAGAAAACAGCCTTCAATTCAACATCTGCAAACCACTGCATTCGAATTGTTTCACCTCGTAAAGCGCTACTATCATAATTCCAGCCAACATTAGCACCATCGGCAACGAGAGGATCGAATTTGACGAAGTGTACGTGAGTAGCTGCTTCATATGTTCGTTCTACAAGTTGAAATGCATTTCCGCCTAATGTTTCTGGAAACTTATTTGTAAAGTTAATACGAATACATTCACCGGCATTCGCACGTATGACAAAGGGTTCTGGTTTTTTACGACCAGATAACACATCTTCTTCATCTTCTTCTAATACATATATACGACCTTCTGGATCATTCCAGCCTTCTTCGTTATATATAATAGGTACTTGAATACCAACGACATTAAAAACCCGTTCTACTTTTGTGCCTTCGGGACAAGGGTTCACAAATACGGCACCCGGACGAGCATTCGGATCAAATTGATTGATTTCAAGCTCTGTTGATTTGCGGCCACCTACAATTCCAAGTGGTGGACGGGGAGCTTTACAACCAAAAACACCAGGAATAAAGTTTGGAAATCCGGGCTTTTCGCGTGTAGGCGCAGGTGGAATTGGTCGATCAGGAAGCGGCTGTAATGCTGCAATAGGTACACCATTTGGATAAAATTGGTTTCCGTCTTGTAATGTATTAAAAATACGATTCATTCCCCACATTCCCTCACCAAAATGAGGATAAAGATGACAATGAATAATAACATCGCCAAATGCACCTTGTGAGCTTCCAGCACCGTATAAAGGTGAAACGGTAATCGAATTTTGTGGACTTATAGATAATGAATCGACCTCTAACGAATCGACATTGTTACGTTCAAATAGCCACTGATGGACGTGATAATGAAAGACATGTGTTTCTTTTATCCCGCCATGAATAACACGAATTTTAAGAGGGTCTCCTACGTAAGCACGTAAAATAGGGCTGGATGGATCACCAAATACCCAGGAATCATGATGAACTTCTTCACCTTCACAATCAGGACAGACAATACCTTCTTGGATAAGGCGAGCACGATTTCGCATTGGTTCAGACCGGTAGTTAACGGAGTGTGTCGCACTGTTTTGTAATGTATGGGGATCAATTGGTTTTGCTCCTGTTAAATCTTTTACTTCCATCTCATCATGAAAAAACCATGCGAACTCCCGAAATGAAGGTAATAGTGGATTATGGATATCAGCGTAAACGCCGCTGTTAATAGGTAAGCCTGTTATAGGATCTGTCCATGTAGATCCTTTTGGTTGTGCGAGTAATGCCCCAAATAGGCCATGTACATTACTTCCTTCTTCGCTGGAAAGTGGATTACCTAAATCAGAGAAAAGGTGAATCTCTTCACGGATGATTTCCCAAGTGTAGATTCGTTTTTGACCAGGTGGAACAGTAGTGTTTTTGTTATTTCCAACAAATGCTCCATCTGAAGTCTGTACATCGTACTCTGCTAATTGAATGTGCATGGAAGTGCTAAAAGGTAATTGGTTTTCAAAGGTTACTTTTACGGTATCTCCTACATTGGCACGAATAACGAGTGGTTGCACGAGGTCTACTGTTGAAAAAGGATTTTCCTCTACGAGCTTTTTTATTTTACTGACATTTTCTTTTAAAACATATATTTTACCCTCAGGGTCGTGATCACCATAGTTGTTAATAACAATGCGAATTGGAATGGCAACCACATGATATTCCCTCAGCATTATATCAAGCCTCCTTCCAGTTAAAAAGAATTGCATTCTATCTCAAATATAAAAAATGATGTGAAAAAATATTCGTAATTTATTGGTGTTTTTTTACATAAATAGATGATTATATACTCCTATCCAGTCGTGGATTATTATATTACATAATAATAGAATTGCCTGAAAACAAAGCGAAAGAAAGGTGTTTTTTTTCTGTTTGATAAACATGTATAGGTGTATCGAACAAAGGAGAATGGTTAGTAATTGAATTGTGAAGAAAGTTGCTCCAGATGTATTTAAATTTATATAAGTAAGATAAATAAACAGATTATAGGTGAATAAAATGGCTGCCAAAATACAAGCATATAGATGGAATTTAGGGAGAAGTGATCGAGCAGAGAGTTGCTTTTGAAAAGCAGCCATAAATAAATAACCTCCTCCTAAAACAGTAACAATATATAAATAGATATTTTCAAAAAATATTGTAAAAGGAGATGGGAATATAGTTAAAGTATAGACTGTCATACTTTTAACAAACAGTATAAGGATTACCCATAAAATACGGACTACATTTGAGCGAGTAAGAAAGAAAAAGCCCAGGAAAGCAAGTGAAAGTAAGGAAATCCAGGAAATTCCATATAATGTATCTATAGGTATTGCTAATATTTTTTGATTCATGTTGAAATCAATGGTACTAATAGATTGGATTATAAGTAAAAGCAATGTCGTGAGTAAAAAAAATAAGTGGAAAATAAACAGATTAGTTTGATAGACTTTGTGGTTTGTAGAATCATTAGATTTAAGAAAACTTCCCCAAATAATCCATCCAATTAACATAACGATACTAACGTAATGAAATATGTTCATCAAATAAAGAAGTGTAATCCAGGTGTTGTTTGAAACGGTTGCGAAAATATTTCCACAAAATTGAGAATCATACTTGAGTTGAAAGAGTGAAAGATATGAAAAGATGGACTGTTTTTTTTTGTCTTTTGACAGTGTATCAATTGTAAATATGTAAGAATCACGAATTATTTCCCCATTTTGCAAAGGTATATAGTAAATAACTGTATAAACGCCGCTTGTTAACGGAGGCAAATGTATAGATAAAGTTTCTTTGTTATTCGAAAATTCAATCGAGTCTTTAACCTTATTCGTTCCTTTTTCATCAAAAATTTGAACAGTAGCTTTTTCTGTATTGATTTGAGCTGAAAAAGTCATTGAAAGATTCGATGGAGAATTTGTTAATTTCTGATTTGGCTTAGGAGTTGTTTGTATGGTGTTTGTTTCTGCAAAAACATGTTTTGTTTGCAAAAAAAGACAGATAAAACTAAATAAAATGATTATATGTTTCCATCTAAAAAGTTTGCACATAACTAAATCGCTCCTCCACTAAAAACTCGTTAATTTCGGACGGAAAAGCGTAGCAAAATGAAAGATAAAAATACGATTATAGTTGTGCAAATAATTAAGAAAGCGGGCTGTGTTGAATGTAAACCGAGCATAGGTCCCATGAGTCCAGACATAATACCGCTTGCTACACCTGTTAGCAGTGTTTGATAATCAACTAATGCTCCAAATATAATGCCAACAGTAACAGCAATTATCGTTGTGCCAATTGTAATGACGCCTTCATCTAATGGGAATTGTGATCCGAGAACGGCACCGACAGCTAAACCAATAGCTGTACTAGATAACATTGCAATATTCATACCTAAGTGATAACCAATGAGATGCCGAGATTTGTATAAGTAGAAGTATGAAATAGCTGCTATAAAAAAATAGCTAAATAAAAGAATTGTATTTAAAAAATTCATTCGTGTTTTCACCTCCATACTAAACTATGAGTTACCATCATAAAATATCTATGATGAATGAAAAAATAGGAGGTTTTTATGCAGAAGGACATAATAAAAGTTCGTGATAATGATCGTCTTGTTTTCGATTATAGGGAAAAAAGAGAGGAAGGATATACATCTCCAGCTAGTGCTTTACCGACTCATGAATTAAAGATGCTCCAAGAATACATGCATGGTACTAATTTAAAAGTACTTGGTGAATGCTTACCAGAGCGAAAACAAGTCATGATGCTAATGAAGTTTTTTAAGCATAAACGTTATCAGCGCGTGGAAGTTTTTTCGGATAGGGGTGGGAGTAGCTTACATACAGTAGCTAAAGTAAATGAAATTGGCCGAGACTTTGTTGTGCTTACAACATTAATGGAGCGTATTTTTATCCCATATACAGCGATTCAAAACGCGAATATCCCATATGCAATACCTAATATTTCTACATCTCATCAGCACTTAATATATGATGAAAATCTCCGAAAAAAATTGATGCTGCAGTTTGGAAAAACCGTAGCAGAACAAGTGAATTTAAAACAACAATTTTTTGAAGAAGCATTTATAAATCATTTGCAATTATGGGAAGGGACATATATAAAACTATACGATCAAAAAGAAGTTTATACAGGACGGATTACAAAAGTTACGAATGAACATGTTTATCTAAGAAAGCGTAGTAATACACAAGAAATAGCAATAAGGGATATTACCTATATTAATATCATGCGTGTTTCCACCCTTTTTTCAAGTTTTGTAAAAGGGGTGAAGAAAAGGCTTCATCAATTACGAAAAAATAAAGTGAAACTTTAATCAATGAGGGTTTTCTCCATCACACACTAATTATTAGCTATTGCCAATCGGGCTTTTACGGGCATTTTATCTCCAAATCGGGACCTTTGTCTCTTCAAAAATTTTTTGGGATTGAAGAGAAATGTAAATTATGTGGAGCCTCTAATAGACGCTTTGCTGATAGCAAGTCATATTAAATCGTGGAGTCGATCTAATCATAAAAAAGGTTAGAAAGAACAGTAATTGCAAAGTTAGTCCCTGGCATGAGCTTAATTAATATTTAAAATAAGAAAAAATTAATTTACTAATTACTCATTTTTATGGAAACTTTTACAAAATCGGTCTCTATAAAATTGAAAGCAAGGGGAGATTTGTATATTTGGCATTCTTTTGGGTTTTCAAAGTTGGCTCCACATACAAAAGTATCAGAGAGGATGCTAAATTGATGCTCCTTTTTAATGTCTTTTGATTCTATAAGACCTTGAAAGGGAATGTCACCTTGTATCCTATAGTTTGGTATTACCTTGTTATAAGCTAATGCCGTATAAGTAACAGTCTTGCGGATAAACCCCGAAATAGTGACTACTTCTGAACACACCTTTTCAATCATAGTAAATATCTGTCTATCAACTTTGATGGTTCCTTTTTTTGCAGGAGGAACTAACTGGATTTTATGCTCTATAAATTGCCTAAAGCACAATGTTTTTGATTTGGGGGATTTTGATGTTTTTTTCGTTTTTGGAGTTTTAGGAAAGCATAAAGATATTCTTGTTACTTCAGGAAGGCCTGATAAATTAATATGTGGAAAATAAGGCGTGCTTGTTATAATGGAATTTTTTTTGTAGTGTAAATTCATATACGTTTCCCCACCTTTCCATTGGAATATAGTTTAAAATATGTCCTCCTCATCATTTATGCTTCTTTTTAAAAAGGAATTTTCCAAAATGAGCTCATGTCATATATCGATGCTATGTATTGGACGCCGAGTAAATATCATTGTATTACGCAATAATACTACTTTTTACTTCGCTACTTTATCTATAATTTCTTTATATTTATTAATCTCTTTATTGTTCATATCGCCATTCATCTGTAAAAGGAAATTCCCCTTAGCATAGGTATGTGAGAAAAGCATTGGAGCTGAGTTTCCTAGCTCATCATAGTATTTCTTAACCTTCTCTAAATCTTCTTTTTTACTAAATTCAAACACAAGGTCACCTTTATCCCAAATTAATTTCGGAGTAAGAATACGTTTCCTATCTTTACGCATGTTTCCAAATTATTTTTGTTCTAAATCCGTAGCGTTCTCAGCTTCTAATCCAGCTTTCATGAATTAGCTAATTAATGATGTTGTAGTAACCGGTTCGGGATTCTTAGCCTCTTGTTTTGGTTTTGATTCACTTGCAGTGTTCTCATTTGAACTACAAGCTAATGCTATAAGTAATTTAAGTTTCATTTGAAAGAGGTATACAGGGTTTTAATAAAACCTGTTCTTATGAGAATCTCACAAAATGCCTATCAATTTAACGAATTTCCCGAAAGAATTCTCCTTCCTCAAGCGTGTGAAGGGCATAGTCCAACGATAGGTGGGAGATGAATTTCGGTTTGGCGCAGCCAAAAGGCTTTACCTTTTGTTTTCACCTCCGATATAATCAGTCTTATAAAGGGTAAAGGTTGGTATATCAATGAATTTAGACAGCAATAATCATTCAGTGTTCTTGTTGTATTATCACCTTGTATTGGTCGTGAAATACAGAAGAAATGTATTTGATGATGATATGTCGGACTATGCAAAAGACATGTTTGTCCGACTATCTGAAAAATATAACATCACATTAGTTGAATGGAATCATGATGTAGACCATGTGCATATCTTATTCAAGGCACATCCGAATACAGAAATGACAAAGTTCATTAATGCTTATAAAAGTGCAAGTTCTCGACTCATCAAGAGAGAGTTTCCCCATGTGAGAAAGAAACTTTGGAAAGAAATGTTTTGGTCAAGAAGCTTTTGCTTGATTACTACGGGTGGTTCACCGATAGATATAGTAAAGAAATATATTGAAAATCAAGGGAAAAGTGAGGTGTAGGAAATGTTAAAAACATACAAATATCGTATCTATCCAAATAAAGAACAACAAATGTTTTTCTCAAAAACATTTGGATGTGTTCGATTTGTATACAACAAGATGCTTGCAGATAGAATCAAATTTTATCAAGAATTACAGGATAAACTTGATAAATCTGTTAAATATCCTACGCCTGCACAATATAAGGCTGAATTTCCATTCCTAAAGGAAGTGGATAGCCTTGCGTTGGCGAATGCTCAAATGAATTTGAATAAAGCATACGCTAACTTTTTCCGGGATAAATCTGTTGGATTCCCGAAATTCAAAAGTAAGAAAGATAACCATCGTAGTTATACAACAAATAACCAAAAAGGCACGGTTTACATTGAGAGTGGTTATATCAAGCTGCCCAAACTAAAGACCTTGGTAAGGATTAAACAGCACAGACAATTCTTTGGATTAATTAAGTCTACTACAGTGTCTCAAACACCTACTGGTAAATACTTTGTATCGATTTTAGTAGAAGAAAATGTGCAATTGTTTCCTAAAGTTGATGCAAAAGTTGGTATTGATGTTGGGCTAAAAGACTTTGCAATATTGTCTAATGGCAAGAAATATGAGAACCCTAAATGGTTGAGAAAAGCCGAAAGAAGATTAGCCCTTCTGCAGCGCTCTTTGTCGCGCAAAAAGAAAGGTTCAAACAATAGAAATAAGGCCAGGTTACAAGTTGCAAGACTTCATGAGAAGATTGCGAATCAACGCAATGATTTTCTTCACAAGATAAGCAATGAAATCACAAACGAAAACCAAGTAATTGTGATTGAGGACTTGAAAGTGAAGAACATGCAAAAGAATCACAAATTAGCAAAAGCAATCAGTGAAGTATCTTGGGCTAAATTCAGAGAGCACCTTGACTATAAAGCAATATGGAAAGGTCGCGATTTGATAATCGCACCTAAGAATTATGAGAGTAGCCAATTGTGTTCTTGCTGTGGTTATAAAAATAAGGAAGTCAAGAATCTAAGCCTTAGAGAGTGGACCTGCCCTGAATGCAATAGCCATCATGATAGAGATGTAAACGCAAGTATAAACTTACTAAAATTAGCCATGTAATTGGTATTTTCTTTAGGGGTAGGTACTACCCTTATAGCTTGGTAAATATAGATAGCTAATAAAAGTATCTACTTCCCAAGAAGCTCCCACTTCAAACAGTCCGTAAGGACGTTAAGTGGTGAGTAGTTCACGCAATTTTAATATCCCTAAGTAGCAAAAAATACGTTGTTCTTTCTGTAGAATCATAGGAAAGGATGGCGTTTTAGTATGTCTATTTCTGTATCTAATGAATTATAACTATTCGTTCAAAAAGCTCAAAGTTTCTTCTCGCCAAATATCTTACGAGATTCTGCTAGAGATGTTGTTTTTGTGCAACGAACCAGTAAATAATTAAAAAGAATTATGGTGATACCACAGGTGAAGTTGCTGAATCCTAGCTTTCATACTGCAAAAGTTATTTGAGGGTGAGCGGAACTCTCATGGTAAAGGAAATGCTGAATAAAGAGTATAGAATCGATTATATGGAAGGGAATTAAAATCCTATTATCAATATAAATTGATTTAAAATATTAAAAAAGAACCTAAATTCTTGACAGATAGAAAATAAGTTCTTTTTTGTTAGTGGAGTTTTATTTAGCAGTGTGTTGGAGCACTATATAATATATGTATTTATTAGTAAGGGGTGTTTAATTTCCAAAATATATATCTTTGTAAATAAGAAAAAAGGCCAGTTGAAAACTGGCCTTTTTTCTTATTTTTTAAAGATAGTTAACGAACAGGTAATTTGGGATTTGGAGTATAGTAAGATGTTGATCATCTCACTGTTAATGTATGTAAGTAATACAAAATGGCTTGTACAATTATTAAAATTAGTGATTTTTTTTTGATAAATTAGTTAATTGGATGTTTGATAGAGGAAGTAAGTCTAATCAATTAATCTATTTCTTTCATAATATATAATGCAAATAAATTTTTTAGGGCGAAGGGGGTATGTTAAATGTCTTTTGAACGTAGATGTGAATGTGATGTATGTAATAGAAACCGAAGAAGAGAACGCGAGCAAGTAAGAGAACTGAGAAATCTTGAAGGACGAAGAAGATTAAATGGTTTACGAGAAGGCGACAGAATTGAAGTTTTTTCAGGCGGAGGTCAGATCAATGGAACAGGCGTCTTTATTCGTATAGAGGATGGATTTCTTATTTGGGTGGATGATGCTGCGAACATTAATGTGACAAGCTTAGACGTGATTAGTGTTCGACGCATAGCTTAATAGTATTTAAAATAATGTGAATGTGTTAAACGTAATAGAAGCCGATGAAGAAAGAACTGTAAGGAGGTGAGAGAATTGTCGAATTCAAGATTAAATGGTTTACGAGAAGGCGACAGAATTGAAGTTTTTTCAGGCGGAGATCAGATCAATGGAACAGGCGTCTTTATTCGTATAGAGGATGGATTTCTTATTTGGGTGGATGATGCTGCGAACATTAATGTGACAAGCCTAGATGTTATTAGTGTTCGACGCATAGCTTAATAGTATTTAAAATAATGTGAATGTATTAAACGTAATAGAAGCTGATGAAGAAAGGACTGTGAGGAGGTGAGAGAATTGTCGAATTCAAGATTAAACGGTTTACGAGAGGGCGACAGAATTGAAGTTTTTTCAAGCGGACTTCAGATCAATGGAACAGGCGTCTTTATTCGTATAGAGGATGGATTTCTTATTTGGGTGGATGATGCTGCGAACATTAATGTGACAAGCTTAGACGTGATTAGTGTTCGACGCGTAGTTTAATAACACTTTAAATAAATATAAGTAAAAGATAAGAGGGGAGGGCTCTTATCTTATTTTTTTTTTAGGAATTATTATTTTATGTAGATTATATTAGGTATTTAAATACTAAAAAGGGATTTATATAAAATAAATCCCTTTTTAAGATGATAAGAGAGGTAGGATACATTATATGTGTGAATTTTTAATTAGGGTTGTACATTTTTAATAATTTTTTTATTTTATGTAAAAGGTGCCAAGAAATACTTTGTAGTTTTATTTCTTGGCGTGGGTATTTATTTGGGTCATTTGGATGCCGACCTTACATATAGTATATGTCTGATATATGGAATGGCTTGTTATTTATGTTCAGTTCAGTAAATTTTGGAAAGAAAAAAAACCTATTTTTTAATAGGTGTTTTTTCTGCAAAGTGGCTTATAAAATTAAAAGAAAGGTATTTCTATTCATTTTTAATAATCATCGTTATGATCATGTTTATGCTTATCTTCTCTACAATGCTTACGCTTGCAACAGAAACGATCACAATCAGGTGAATTTATAGAGATTACGTTAATTTTGTTAATTGCAATACGTGCTAATCCTGGGAAACAATCAAAGTCAGATAAAATAATTACGTTGTTTCCTTGAAAACCTTGGAATGTTGCACTTGTAGGTGGTTGACAATCATATTGAATAACAATACAAGTACCAGGAGTTAATGTTCTTAAGAATTGTAATAACTCTGGATTGTTATGCTTTTCTCTTCGATCGTCTTCTCTTTCTTCTTTTCTGTGATGATCTCGTCTATGATGATCACATCTGTTAAAATCACAACCTCCACCAAAACCAAAACCCATAAAATTACCCCCTTTCGTTCGTCAGTACATCTTATGCTCGTCTAGAAAGGATGGTGTGAGTATATGAGTCTAGTTAAGTGTGGATTTTTTATGTAAACATGAAATTTGTTTAATAAGAATTTTTTTATGGATTGTTTCTTAAATACCATACCCTAATAATGTATGACTAGAAAAAATATTTGCCAACTTGTCTATTTCATTTATTAGTCTTGAACATATTCTATTGTGATAAGTAATGATGAACTAATTTAATAGAATTTCATAGTTATTTATTAATATTTAGTAGGGAAGGAGTGTATTAAAATATGGCTGCAGAAGAACTAGACACTGAAATTCTTACTTTGTTAGAAGCATTTCAATTGGTAGGAGCAAGAGTTGGATTGTTTTTACCGTCGTTTCATGTAAAGGGCCTTATTACACGAATTGGAGAAACTTTAGTTACTCTTGAAGGCGTTGAAGTGATTAGCAACGATAGTGGTGAAGCTATTGAAAGTCCAAATCAAATGAGTGTTAAAATTAACGATATTTTATCGGTTAGTGATGCTCAAGAAGCAGAAGAACCAGAATAATAAATTTAAAAATGTACTAGGTAGTATAAATACCTGGTACATTTTTTTATAACTTGTTTATTATATAGTACATATCTTTATAGGGGGGATACAGTTGTGTGAGTTTTGTTCTAATTTTAAAAATAAAGAACGTAAATTTAGATTATTTGAGGTAAATCCTATTCCTTTTTTTACTCCGTATAGATCAAGAAGAATGGTTTATTCTTCAGCTGAATCAGATAAATCTTCTAACGTTTTATTAAAATCAAAAATGTCCCCTAACACTTCTTCAGAATTAAAGGGATCTTCTTCTTATCATTCAGTAGTGAATAGTTCTATCAATAATTTTACAGGGGTAACAAAAGAGATTAGAGAACTTTTATATGCCTATCAGTTACTTCATTTACGTACTGGATTGTTTTTAGAAGGAATTCATATTAAGGGCATTATAATGAATGTGAGTCAAAATTTAGTTACTGTTAGTGGACCAAATGTTGAAGTAACAAGTAATTCAACTGGTAATATTATAGGTTATCCGAACAGAATTAATGTTAAACTAGAGTCTATTCAAGCGATTGGTGATGTAGAATAGTTTTCTAGTTAAAATGTAAAAAACAATAGGATAACGATTGAATTTTAATGTTGATTTATATTATATGAAAATATTAAATCAAAAATGTATCAAGAATATTATCTTTTTTCTTTGTTACTTCCAATATATTTTAGATTAACACTCCTTACTCCTTTAGGACTGGATGCATATTAGATAATTCTAAGCATAGAATAGCAGTAACATCGAGAAATATTCATCTACACGTAAGAGTTATCAACTATTTTGAGAAGGCGCTTAAATAAAGCGTCTTTTTGCTTACACCTTTTGAGAAGGACAAGCATACAATGGAGTGTGGGGAAACCACTTTATATATGAGAGCATCTAACAATAGTTGATGCTCTTTTTATTTGCACGCAAAAAATTACTATATTGAGGGGGCTATTCTACAAACTCTTTTTAGGGGGGCATGCATTAAATAAAGTCAGCTTGTACATATTTTGTTTGGAAGTGTATTATAATTTTGAATTGAACAGTCTGTGTAAGTTCTATGCCTCTATTAAATGCTTCTCGTTACAGAACCTTGCTGAAACAATCTTCACTTAACCCCCTAATGGATCTAATCAATTAAGCTATCCCTGTAGTTAAGAGAGGGATAGCTTCGTTTTTAAGATTTAGTCCTGCGTTAACATATCTATCGTTATGTGTACTACAAGAAGGGCAATCACACTCACGAAGATTAAGATTTTTAACGTCTTTATTTTGGTAAATGTAATTTGAACATAGCTGACTAACAATAAACGTTTTTGATATAACTACATCTTGCTTCCCGTACCATTTTCTTTTTTGATTGAGTAAGCTCGTCAGTGAAAAAATGATACGTTAACCTTTTCCCCGCTTTCTTATAAGTATGATTCCATATAGCAAGAAAACGATTAAATACAAAACAACTTCAAACAATGATTCGCACAATTAAGGCTTCTTATTCTTGCTTCTAGTAAAAACGAAAAAACGTAGACTTCTGCCTACCAACATTTAACCTCCACCTAAAATTGATGTTTCATGCCTTCACATTTTTGAGGAAGCGTCATTCTGTCGGAAAAAGATAACAGTAACCTTTGCATCAAAACGGTTTGTATTGCGTATTAAAATTCCTCTATTAACATATTTAAAGCTTTTGACTTTATTCTTTCATATTCCATAGCTCCAGCAAGTTCTTCAGCAAGTAATGGTGATTTTCTGACGTATTTTTCACGAATCACATCATACAATTCGTAAGGAAATAACATATCAATAAACATAATTTTCTTCTGCTCAGCTGTTAAAGGAGAAACTGACTCATATGCGTTAATCATAATTTGAAATTGATCTGCATTCCAAACACCAGTTGTATCTAGGAGAGGAATAATCATTTTACGCAAGTCTCGAATAGGAAGATCGTAAGAAACTGTATCTAAATCAATTACCCAAATTTGATTACTTGGATCTAATAAGGAATTTCCTGTTCCATAATCTTGATGACATAAATTAGGGAATTCTTGTAATTCATCAGTCCATTTTGTATATTCAGATTCCAATAGTCTTTGGTGTGTGTGTTTTGCTTCTGAAATGAAAGCATCGATTTCAGTCAAGTACAATTGTGAAAATGGGTCATCCGGCATAGTTGCGGATAAAGTTTTCCAAATCTCCATCTGTTGAAATCTTTTAATGTAATGATTGGGCCAACGTCCCAGTTTTGTAAAGATAGGTATGCCTGGTGGCGGTTTGTAGCCAATAGAAGCTACATGAAAATCCGCTAACCCTTTCATAATCATTTCAAGGTCTTCTTGCATTGTAAGCTCAAATGGTCTTCCCTCAATCCATTCATAAGCAACAAATAAAAATGGACCGTGTTTTGTATATAACTGATTCACTTTGCTTGGAATTATGCTCGGTACACGCATGCCTTTTTTTGCAAGATAATCTTGAGCGTGAATAGAAAATAAAGCCTTTTTTTCAGGGCGATGAATTCTCTTTAAGCAAAATGGTCCATCTGCAGTATGAATTTTCCATACTAAGGCTAGTTGTCCACCTTGTATTAATTCAATTGTAGTCGCTTGAATGTCCCAATGTTGAATCATTGTCTCTGCCAATGCTACTAATTTTTGTTCCTCTTCGGGCGATAATGTATACACCGCTTCTTCATTATGATTCTCCACATATACCACCATCCTTTTATACTCTCTTATTACTGTATGGTACATGACCATTTTTGCTCTAGCCATTTGCCTTTAAGAAGAAAAAGTACTATTTACCAAATTCAATTATAAAAGATGAAATAATGCTTGATAACTCACAAATATAAGGGTTCCTTCGTAACATATGAAGAAAGTTGTATTTTATGAAACAGGGAGGCGATTTAATGAAAATTGCGATAATATCCACAGAAAAGCTACCTGTACCAGCTGTACGGGGTGGAGCTATTCAAATTTATATAGATTCTGTTGCTTCCATTATTGCTTCAAATGGAAAAAATGTGACAGTTATTTCTATAACAGATCCTAATTTAAAATCAGAAGAAAAAAACAAAGGTGTAAGGTATATACGTTTTCCAGAAGAGGAGTATCTGCCTTATGTTATTAAACATTTGAAACAGGAAAAATATGATGTGGTTCATTTATGTAATCGTCCCAATTGGATTACAATTTTACGTGAGGCGGTACCACAGACCAAATTCGTGTTAAGTGTGCATAATGAAATGTTTGCATACGAAAAGATAAGTGATAAAGAGGGCGAAGCATGTATTGCTGCTGTTTCCAAAATTGTAACAGTTAGTGATTATATAGGAAAAACAATTACCTCGCGCTTTCAAACTGCAAAAGCAAAGACAAGAACAGTATATTCTGGTGTAGATGTAAATGAATATTATCCTTCGTGGACCGCGAATGGTACAAAAGTTAAAAGTCATGTGCAAAAACAGTTGAATTTACAAAATAAAAAAATAGTTTTGTTTGTTGGACGCTTGAGCAAAGTAAAAGGTCCTCATATTTTGCTACAAGCTCTTCCTAAAATAATTGAGAAGAATCCAGACATTGTAATGGTTTTTATTGGTTCAAAATGGTTTGGAGATAACAATGTAAATAATTATGTAAAACATTTATATACTTTAGGTGCAATGTTTCCAGAACATGTAGTCTTTATTAAATTTGTTAAGCCAAAGGATATTTCAACACTTTATGCTATGTCAGATATTTTTGTTTGCTCTTCACAGTGGCAAGAGCCTCTTGCTAGGGTACATTACGAAGCAATGGCAGCGGGTTTACCAATTATCACAAGTAATCGAGGCGGTAACCCTGAGGTTATTGAAGAAGGAAAAAATGGATATATTGTCAATGACTTTGAGAATCCTGATGCATATGCAGAAAAGATAATTAATCTATTAAATAACGAAAATAAAAGAAAACAGATAGGGAAGTATGGACGTGCGAAGGTTGAAAAAGAATTTAATTGGAACCGAGTCGCTATGGATTTAATGAAAGTGTATGGGGAAGTTTTATAAAATTTAAGAGGAGGGTGATGAAAGTTGGAAGAAACAACTGGATTAGAGAGTGAACATTTAAAAAAGGTCCTTAGCTTTTATCCATTTGAAGTAAGTAATATCATTTTACAATCAAGCAGAAGTGGGAGAACAATGTGGGAAGTTGAAACAGAAGAAGGATTAAAAATATTAAAACAAGCACATATGCACCCTAAAAGGATGCTATTTATTGCTGGAGCACATTTACATCTTCTTCAAAATGGATTACCAATTACAAACATTCATAAAACAAAAAGAGGGGGCTTTTGTATCGGATCTGATGGGTATGCGTATGTACTATATGATAAGCATCAAGGGAAAGAAGTCATCTATTATAATAAAGAACAATTAGAAAAGGTACTCATATATGCAGGTAAATTTCAGCAAGCATCAGAAGGATATGTTCCAATGCAAGAAAGTAAAATTCGGAGTCGATTAGGAAAATGGCATAAATTATACAGATGGAAATTACAAGAATTAGAAGGAAACAAAAGAATTGCACTCTCCTTTCCAGATGATGTATTTTCAACGATGTTTTTAGAGTACGTCGATAAGATGTTAGCACGTGGTAAGAGAGCATTACAAGAAATAGATGATCCATATTATGACCAATGGACAAAAGAAGTTATTGCATCTAATAGTTTTTGTCAGCAAGATTTTACTTTAGCAAGGTTTGCAGAAATAGATGATGCTGTGTTTATGAAAGAGCTACATTCTATTACAAGTGATTTACCCGTGAGGGATCTACGTATCATTTTAAATAAAGTGATGAAAAAAATGTCAGTTTGGGATACTAATTTAGCAATTCATATGTTGAGTGCATATGATTCGGAAAATTCCTTATCAGAAAAACAATTTCGTATTCTTTGGACTGATTTATCGTTCCCTCACTTATTCTGTGCAATTGCACATAAATACTATCTAGGACAAAAGCGTTCGTGGTCTGATGAAAAGTATATTTGGGCATTGCAAAATATCATAGCACTTGAAGACTCTAAGGAAGAATTTTTACAAAGTTTTTCTGATATTTACCACGAAATCAAGAGCAATAGCGGAGGGAAATAAAATGAGTTCAGAACAAGAAGAAATAATAATACCTATTTTAGATTTAGAGAAATTTGTGTTTTCTCCACCCGGTCCAATGGGATGGGAATTGTCAGAGTATGAGCAGCAAAAAAATATTGTACTAAATGAATCCTCGGTGCTAGAGAATTTAGCGATTATTAAGGAAATAGAATTGGAAGAGTTACCCAAAATCGGATTGCTAGATTTAGAAGAGCAATCCTCACAAAAACCTACAATAATTGATGAAGTAAAAGATGAAGTAAAAGATGAAGTAAAAGATGAAGAAAAAGGTGAAGTAAAAGATGAAGTAAAAGATGAAAAGATTCAGAAGACGAGAAAGAAGAAGAAAAAGAAAAAGAAGAAGAAGACAATAGAACTAGAAGAGCAATCTCCACAAAAACCTACAATAATTGATGAAGTAAAAGATGAAGAAACTCAAAATGCAATAGAACTAGAAGAACAAAACCCGGAACAAGATGAGGTCGTTCCAACTCCAATAGAAAAGCCGAAAGTAAAAGTCAAAATTATCACTCCCGATCAGCCATTAAAAATCCCATGGATAGCAAACTTAGTACAGAGTGCTAAGGAAAATGGATAATGAAATTTCCGCAAATAGATTAATCTTTTCATATTCTTTCAACATAGTATATATAAAAATATATTGAAGGAGTTAGGTAAATGGCTGATGTGAAAAGAGCAAAAATAAAATTAGATGTTGAGAATGGATTTAGTGTTAATTCAGATGGTGATTTACAGGAAGTTCTAAAAGCTCTAGCTGAAATAATTCAATCTGGTACACATAATGGTGTAGAGGTTGAAATTCAATATGTTGATGAAACAGAAGTTATCTTTACAGACGAGGAAGAAGACGATGATGAGAACGAAGAAGAGGACGAAGACGAAGTAGAAGAAGAGGACGAAGACG